>MGXJ01000044.1:33103-37144 GCA_001801345.1 Gammaproteobacteria bacterium RBG_16_37_9
CCATAAAATATCTCACCCACTTTCTTCACAAATTCGTTTATCTGTTCTGTATACGTTCCATTTTTTATCCCAGTAACATCAAAAAAAATACATTTTTGTGTTTTGAAGAAGTTCTTAATCAAGAATGTTTTGCCAATACGACGCCTTCCGTATATAGCCATAAATTCGGCTTTTTTAGATGTTAAGAAATGCAGTAACTCTTTTAGTTCTTTATGCCTGCCAATTACTTTTTCCATTTAATCACCAAAACTTATTATTTTATCGCGCCACTTATAGCTAATTGCTATACGGCTCTAAAAAATGTAATATCGTTTTTTAGCGCCATTTATCATGTTATCATAAGCGGCGATAAAATCAACCTTTTGAAAAAATTGGGAAGATCACACTTAAGACTATTAGGGAGTAATTTATAATTAAATTTTTTGTTGTCAGTCCATCCATTTTAATCTGAAAAGACTAACGATGCTATACCACTTTGCAAAATAAAATACTATAACGGCAATATCATCAAATTTTTAATGTAATACTTCATTTCATCGATAGAATCGTAGATATCACTTAAAGCTTGATGCTTGGTTTTTTTATTAGCACCCTTGGCAACATTTGGATACCAACGCTTAGCTATAATTTTTAAAACGCTAACATCGAAATTACGATAATGAAAATATTTTTCCAAATCTGGCATATAATTATATAAAAATCGACGATCCTGGCAAATGGAGTTGCCGCACATAGGAGACTTACTCTCTGGAACATATTCTCGTAAAAATTCCAAAGTTAGCTTTTCTGCTTTAGAAGTGGTAATTTTGCTTTTCTTAACTCTATCAGTCAAGCCCGATGATCCATGCTGATTAACACACCATTCATCCATTTTGGATAAAATTTTGTCGCTATGATGAATTGCGAGCACAGGACCTTCGGCCAAAACATTTAAATGCTTATCGGTTACCACAGTTGCAATTTCAATTATGCGATCTGCATCTGGATCTAAACCGGTCATCTCTAAATCGATCCAAATCAAATTATTTTGACTTAATTTCATATTTATATTCCCAAAGTTAAAGAAACCTAAAAAGAGTAGTTGAAGCGCTCGCAGTAGGTTTTAACTACTCTTTTTAGGTTTAGCTTGCGCCATGCATAAATCAGCGTAAAATTCATCCCAATATCATTTCAAAGGAGAAGTTTATGATGGCAGTAATAATAACAGTAATTATACTTAGCGTCATTGCATATCTTATTGGATCGTTATCCAGCGCAATTATCGTTTGCAAATTTCTTAATTTACCTGATCCACGCACCCAAGGATCAATGAACCCTGGAACCACTAATGTATTGCGTATTGGCGGAAAAATTCCGGCACTGGTTACTTTATCTGGAGATATATTGAAGGGTTTTTTGCCAGTCTTAGTTGGGCACCTAGTTGGAATTAGCGGATTTTTTCTTGGATTAATCGCAATATCTGCATTTTTAGGCCATCTTTTTCCCTTATTTTTTAACTTTCAAGGCGGTAAAGGCGTAGCAACAGCACTAGGCGTATTCTTAGCATTATCACCGATAGTTGGCATTGCAGTAATTATATGCTGGATTTTAGTGGCAGCTATTTTCCGCTACTCTTCTCTTGCTGCTTTGGTAGCAGCGATTTTGGCACCAATACTTATGTTGGTATTTGCAGATATGGGATATTTTTTACCAACTCTAGCAATAACAGCAATGCTATTTTGGCGTCACTTAGGGAACATCCAAAGATTGCGAGCTGGGACAGAGGGGAAGATAAATTTTTAGAAAAGCATATCATCCTCGGACAAGCGAAGCGCAGATCCGAGGACCTCAATACTGTGTATAGCAGATCCTCGGGTCTTCGCCCGAGGATGACAATTAATAACGCCCGAGGATGACATGTAATATAAAACCCGAGAGCCTGCATTTCTCTGGTCTTTGCCAGAGAGCCTACCCTCGTGCTTGACACGAGGGACGCTTGACACGAATGATGACACAATAAATAAACCTACATCTCCCACCGCGGATAAACTTTAATTTCCATATCACTACCCTTTTTACCAGCCACAAAATATCTCCATCCTGCATAAGCTATCATTGCCCCATTATCAGTACAAAACTCTAAGCGTGGATAGTAAACTTTAAGACTCTCCTCTTTCCCCATATGGTCTAATTTCTGTCGAAGCGTCTCATTAGCACTCACTCCACCTGCAACAACTATTTGCGTAAGATTAGTCTGCTCTATCGCCCGCCGACATTTAATAACTAACGAATCGGTAGCAGCATCTTGAAAGGCATAAGCAATATCAGCTCGCGTTTGATCATCATCACCAAACTCTCGAAAACAATTCAAAGCAAAAGTTTTCAATCCGCTAAAACTAAAATTTAACCCTTTACGGTTAACCATAGGACGCGGAAAACAAAATCGCTTAGGATTGCCCTTCTTGGCAAGCTTTGCTAACTCTGGACCTCCCGGATATGGAAGTTTTAGAATCTTTGCCACTTTATCAAAAGCCTCGCCTACTGCATCATCCAAGGTCTCGCCCAAAATTTGATATTTACCAAATGCAGTAGCCTCAATAAGTTGAGTATGTCCTCCAGAAACCAACAAAGCCAAAAATGGAAAATCAGGCGGATCAGGCTCTAAAAATGGAGCTAATAAATGCGCTTCCATATGGTTAACAGCAATCGCAGGTATTTTTAAAACAAAACTCAGAGCATTTGCAAAAGCAGCACCAACCAATAGCGCCCCAACCAAACCAGGGCCAGCCGTATAAACAATTGCAGCCAAATCTTGTAGTTCAACCCGAGCCTCACCCATCACCTCTTTAACCAGAGGCAAAAGCTTACGCACATGATCACGCGAAGCAAGTTCTGGAACCACTCCACCAAATTCGGCATGTAGCGTAACCTGGCTATACAATTTATGAGCTAACAAACCACGCTTAGCATCGTAGACCGCAACACCAGTTTCATCACATGAAGTTTCAATGCCTAAAATAATCATGGTGCCATTCTAAACAAAAAAAGGTATCCAGTCCTTAACATATTGCATTACTAAAAATTAATAAGTACAATCTGGATCTAATTTTGGGGTTGGGTTAAAAAACACTAGTAAAAAGGGGTGCTTCACTATATGCCAAATGTTAAAATCAAAGAACATGAATCTTTTGATGGGGCCATGCGCCGCTTTAAACGCGCATGTGAAAAAGCCGGTATTCCAGCTAAATTGCGTCAGATTGAATACTATGAAAAGCCAACCAGCAAGCGCAAACGCAAGCGCTCTGCTGCAGTTAAACGTCAACAAAAAAGAGTATCCAAAGATAATTTTGGGAGTTAACATAACCTTGTTATATAGATGTGGTAGCCGCAAGCTAAAGCTTGCGTTTTTGGACTGGTAGATTATATATAAATTACGCAGGCTAAAGCCTGCGGCTACCAAAACTCTAAATATTTATGAGTAACAAATTAGCCATGCCGAGTGATCTATTCATACAAATCCAAGAAGACATGAAAAGTGCTATGCGCGCCAAAAGCACGGAATTGCTTGGCACAATCCGGCTACTGCTTGCAGCCATTAAACAGCGCGAAGTTGATCAACGAATAGTGCTCGACGATGGCCAAATCATCGCAATACTAGACAAAATGATCAAGCAGCGTCTTGACTCGATTGAGCAATACCAAAAAGGCAACCGCCAAGACTTGGCAGATAAAGAGACTGCAGAAATCGTAATCCTTAAAAAATATCTTCCTCAAACTCTAACTGAAAACGAAGTTAGCGATTTAATCAAAGAAGCAATCACTATAACCGGAGCAACCTCCATAAAAGAGATGGCAAAGGTTATGGCGCATATAAAAACCCAAGCCCAAGGAAGAGCTGATATTGGCAAGATTAGCGCTACTGTTAAAAGTATTTTAGAAAAACAAGCATAATTAACTTAAGTTTTTAGTTTAGATTAATAAAATAACTACTTAATTTTACATATATTTTAATGATCTATCGTCAATAGAGTTCTTTCAAAACCAAGTATTTTAGCATAATAC
>MGXJ01000044.1:37317-37489 GCA_001801345.1 Gammaproteobacteria bacterium RBG_16_37_9
GACGCAGGTTTTGAAAGAGCTCTAATTCCCATGTCAAAATTAATTCCACAACAATTCATTGACGACTTACTCGCTAAAACTGACATCGTTGAAGTAGTTAGCTCTCGCATTAAATTACGCCGCACTGGTAGCAATTTGGTTGGACTATGCCCATTTCACAGCGAAAAAACCC
>MGXJ01000044.1:37526-37799 GCA_001801345.1 Gammaproteobacteria bacterium RBG_16_37_9
TTGTTTCGGTTGTAGCGCCCATGGCAGCGCGATTAGCTTTATAATGCAATTTGAACACTTAAGCTTTGTCGAGGCAGTAGAAAATCTGGCCTCCCAAACAGGCCTGACTGTTCCTAAAACAGCAGGCTACGACGACAAAATTCGTTATGCTGAACTATATAAATTAACCGAAAAAGTTGCCCTATTTTTTGAACAACAGCTACCAGGTGCCTCTCGCCCCATCAACTACTTAAAATCGCGTGGCTTAACCGGAGAAATTTGTAAAAAATTTAA
>MGXJ01000044.1:37865-42221 GCA_001801345.1 Gammaproteobacteria bacterium RBG_16_37_9
ACAACAAATGATTACTGCTGGCATTTTAGCCCCTAAAGATAACAAAGTTTATTCTCGCTTTCGCGATCGCATTATATTTCCTATTCACGATGTTCGTGGGCATATTATTGGCTTCGGTGGCCGCACTCTAGGCGATGATCCTGCCAAATATCTAAATTCCCCTGAAACTCCAATATTTCATAAAGGAGAAGAGCTATATGGATTATACGAAGCTAAAAAAGCCAATCGCAGTTTGAAATCTATCATTGTAGTTGAAGGATATTTAGACGTTATTGCGCTGGCACAATTTGGCATACTAAATGCAGTCGCTACTCTTGGAACCGCGATTTCAACCAAACAAATACAGCTTCTACTACGTAACACCTCAGAAATAATTTTTTGTTTTGACGGCGATCAAGCGGGAAGGGCCGCCGCTTGGCGCGCTTTAGAAAACTCTTTGCCTCTCATGCGCGATGGCATCCAAATAAAATTTCTGTTTTTACCAGAAGGTTTTGATCCTGACAGTCTCGTTAGAAAAGAACTCAAAGATGGCTTCAATAAGCGTTTAGAAACCGCTATGGCGCTGTCAGATTTCTTTATCAAACAGCTTTCCTCTGATATCAACATAAATAGCATTGACGGCAAAGCTAAATTAACAAAAATCGGACGAGAACTACTAAAAAAAATGCCTTACAGCATTTTTCATCAGCTGCTATCTACCAAAATTGCTGAATTAGCCAACATAAACGTAGAGGAACTAAAAAGCCACGAACTCTACCAAAGGGCTCCCGTAAACGACATCCAAACCTTGAATTATACTGAATCAACACCGGAAGCCACCCCTATCATAATCCCTATCCAAAGTGCGATTAATATTCTAATCCATTGCCCTCAATTTACCTGCCATATTGACAATATCGAGGATATAAAAAACATCAAACTAGCTGGTATCGAACTATTGCTTGAGTTAATTTCTTTGCTAAAAAAGCAACCAGATATGTCTGTAGGTGCTATACTTGAATACTGGAGAGATCGACAAGAACTTGAACTGCTAAGCAAGCTAGCTTGCAAAGAACCAATAATTCCAAAAGATATCTTGAAAAATGAACTGTCTGGTATTATAAAGCTACTTGGACAATTTGAAAGAGATCAGACAATTCAAACGTTGCTATCAAAAGCAGCACTTGAAAAACTAAATCCAGAAGAACGACAAAAATTACAAAACTTAATCGAGACTTCAAAAAAATAGGTTAAAGCATATGCAAAAGAAAAAAATCAAAAAAAAACCAACAAATAAATCAAAAAAGATACACAAAAAAGCCAAAGTATTAAAGCCTAAAAATCGCGCTCTTAAAATCAAAAAAGGCAAAACAATATCAAAAAAAATTGCAGTAAAAGCAATAAAAAAAGCTGTGTCAAAAAAAACAGCTATAAAAAAATCAAAGCTTCCTAAAAAAATCAAAGCTCCAACTCCGGCCATTAATAAAACTAAAGCCAACAAAACCAAAACTGCAACTCCAAATAAGCAACAAGAAGAACTAAAAAATCTAATAACAAAAGGCAAAGATCAGGGATATTTAACTTTTACTGAAATAAACGATCACCTGCCGCCAGAAATAGTCGACCCAGAACAAATAGAAGACATTATTGGAATGCTAAATGAAGATATCGGCATCCCTATCTGTGAAGAAAATCCAGAAACTGAAACAAACATACTTACCGAAACCATTACCGTCACTACTACTGAAGAAGAACAAACAACAACCGTAACTACAGTTGAAGATGAAACCGGACGCACTAGCGATCCAGTGCGAATGTATATGCGAGAAATGGGCACCGTAGGCTTATTAACTCGTGGCGGCGAAATTGCAATTGCTAAAAGAATTGAGGAAGGATCCAAAAATATGTTATCTGCATTAGCTCATTATCCTGGGATAATCGAATCAATATTAGCCGAGTATGCTAAAACCGAAACTAGCGATAAAAGACTACAAGATATTATTTCTGGTTTCTATGACATTGAAGAATGGCATACACCACCAGTAGATCCACAAAAAATCACTGCTGCCACAATTGCCTCTGATGATGACGAAGAAGATGAGGATGAGGGAGACACAGAAGATACTAAAATCACCGCCTCTAAAAATGGAGAAGTCTCAACCAACACCGCCAAGAAAAGTGATGCCTCTGGAGAAGATTCAGACGAAAGCGAATCAGATACAGAAAGTGATGAATTAGATCTATTCGAGTCTGGTCCTGATCCTGTAATTGCCAAAAAACGCTTTACTAAACTATATAAACTTCATCGGCAATATGTCAAAGCACTAGAAAAGAACGGGAAAGCATCTAAAAAAACTAATACCGCTAAAATTCTCAAACAATTAGTTGATACTTTTACTCAATTTAAATTAACTCCTAAGGAATTTCTAAAACAAACAGCAAAATTACGAAGAATTCTTGATCATATTAGGGCTGTTGAACATACAATTATGGATTTATGCGTCAAAAAATCAAAAGTCGCACGTAAAGCATTTATAAATTCATTTCCTCAGCATGAAACTGATCTGAATTGGATTAATAAATTTGCTCGCGCCAATAAAAATCAAATGCAAGCGCTCCTAGATAACGCTACTGACATTTATCGCGCCCAAAAAAAATTATTGGCGATCGAAAAAGAAGTAAATTTAACGATCACAGAAATAAAAGAGATCAATCGTCAGGTATCTGCCGGAGAAACTAAAGCACGCAAAGCAAAAAAAGAGATGATCGAGGCAAATTTACGTCTAGTTATTTCAATCGCAAAAAAATACACTAACCGAGGGTTACAATTTTTAGATCTCATTCAAGAAGGCAATATAGGATTAATGAAAGCGGTTGATAAGTTTGAATATCGTCGTGGCTATAAATTCTCTACCTATGCTACTTGGTGGATCAGACAAGCGATTACTCGCTCAATTGCTGATCAAGCACGCACCATACGTATTCCAGTGCATATGATCGAAACCATCAATAAGTTGAATCGTATTACGCGACAAATTATCCAAGAAACCGGGATTGAACCAACACCAGAAGAACTTAGTGTTCGCATGCAAATGCATGAAGATAAAGTGCGTAAAGTCCTAAAAATTGCTAAAGAACCTATATCAATGGAAACCCCGATTGGTGATGAAGAAGATTCACATTTGGGAGATTTCATTGAAGACATCAACACGCTCTCTCCGATTGAATCTGCGACTCATGGCGGTTTGCGTGAAGCAACTAACGATGTTTTATCGTCGCTAACACCGCGCGAAGCAAAAGTATTACGCATGCGTTTTGGTATAAATATGAATACGGACCACACTCTAGAAGAGGTAGGAAAACAATTTGATGTAACCCGTGAACGTATTCGTCAAATTGAAGCGAAAGCTCTCCGCAAACTCCGTCACCCTAGTCGATCAGAAAAACTGCAAAGTTTTGTTGATTGACGATAGGTTTTAAATCAAAGATATTAGAGCCTCTGCGAAACGTAAAATATGAGGTTCCGCAAAACCGTCAGAACCAATGTTTTCATTGCATTGATTGCTTTTGAAAAAACCAATAAACTTAGCCACAATATGTTACTGGTATTTTGTAGAGATTTAATATGAGATTTATTATGAAAAATGATTTTTTCAAAACCATCCTTGTTTTATTTTTTGGTCTATTTACATTTTCTACAGGATATGGAAATATGAAAATTGAAAAAGCTATCTTCGCTGGTGGATGTTTTTGGTGCATGACTCCACCATTTGAAAAAATAGATGGTATCATAAAAGTAAATTCTGGATACACTGGTGGAACTGCAGGGAATCCAACTTACGAAGATTATGCTCAAAAAAACCATATCGAAGCCATCGAAGTTAGCTACGATACATCCAAAGTCAGCTATCAAAAACTACTCGATGTTTTTTGGCATCAAATTGATCCTACTGACGGGAAAGGGCAGTTTTGTGATCGAGGTTCGCAATATCGGTCGGCTATATTTTATTCAAATACCAGGCAGAAAGATCTAGCCATCAAATCAAAACAAAATATTGAGAATTCACATCGCTTTGAAAAACAGATTGTAACTGAAATAACTGCAGCAACAACTTTCTACAAAGCTGAGGATTACCATCAAGATTATTATAAAAAGAATCCTCTGCGGTATAAATATTATCGATATAATTGTGGACGTGATCAGTTTTTAAACAAAATTTGGGGAAGCAATATGAGTAAAAACGATCAAACTCCATCCGATGCAGGTAAAACTTATGATAAAGAAACTCTCAAAAAAAAGCTAACTCCAATACAATACGCTGTCACCCAGAAAGACGCTACTGAACCAGCTTTCAAAAATGAATACTGGAATAATGA
>MGXJ01000045.1:0-1969 GCA_001801345.1 Gammaproteobacteria bacterium RBG_16_37_9
CTTTAAATGACCGATCCCTTCCCAGTTAAACCCCATCATCTCAGAAACTATCATATCAAAGGCCCCAAGCGAATTAGACGCGGCAAACCAGTTAACCTCAATTGGGTCCCCGACCATCGGCCCATTATTTGTCAGTCCGTACCTACCGTCTAAAAAGGCATATTTAAACTTCAAGATATCCGATACCTTGGAGATGATATAATCAAACATATAATGATTTTTTAACCTCATAACATCCGGCAGACATCCCCATTGATTTTTATAGGATAGAGTAATCGTGGTCATGCAATGAACTTTTGGAACAGGGCAGCTAATAGAAAAATCTATCTCGTCAAAGAATATCCCTGGTAACGCTATCTTATAAGTTCCCCTGGGAGTATCAATCTCGATCTCTTTCGATGGGATTTTTGAAAGATTTATGATTTTAACTTGAGGAAACTCCTTTTCAAGCTCAAAGAAACCCATATTCTTAAAAGCCTCAGTCATAGAAAAGCTGTTATACCCACCCTCGCCCTCGCCGATGTAAATCTTCAACGCAGGGTTAATTTTAGTTAATACACTTACAAGTGCCTTCACAAATTCAACTCTCGTAGTTACACCCTTCTTAAAGACAGGATAAGTGAGATTTGGTTTGATAAGTATTGCCTGTGCAGATTTTGTATCCTTTTCAAGACCGATTCGGTCTGTGGCGTTAGAGATCTGTGCAGACAACCCTTCTTTACTAATATAATCAGCTGTTACAACAGATTTCATTGGTATGCCAACTTATTTGTTTGTGCTATGAGTAATTTGATAGATATGCATTTTAGTATATCCTATCTTTGGACTAAACAACTTTATTTCTCCAACCACGGAATAATCTAAACCGATACTTTTAATGAGGTCCTTGATCTTATTTATCGCCTCAGCATTATACGTTGCCTCATGATCTTCAACAAGAAAAGTCGGTCTATCGATTATATTTTTAAATGCGTCAGGCGTAACATTTGGGAAGGTGATCACGTCTCTTTCTGCATAATAGTAAAAATGATATGGATTTGAAGATGTTGCAATAATGACAGAATTTTTAGGGGTATGCTTTTTCACCCATTTTGAAAGTGCGTTAATATGAGCAGGATAATTCTCGAAGGGATAGATCTGATACACTGGTGCATAATGTGCCGCATAAGCAAATTTGGGCGATATCTTAAAAAGTGCAGGCAAAGGGTAAGTTAAAAACAGTTGCCAAACAAGGATAATAAAAAAGATGCCTATACGCCAGAACAGCCTGATTTTTTGGGACAAATTTGTCAACCCATATGCAGTTAATATACATGCTACAGGAATTAAAGGAAGTATATATCTCGGCGATGCCCCTGTCGAAGTAACAGCGTAGGAACCATTAATGACAATAAGTGGCAGAAACATGAGTATAAACATAACCACAAAAAAGAAAACGTTTTTATCTTTAAACTTCTCTACAAAAAATAAAGAAACAATTGGAAAACAGTAGATCAGGCCAGTTATAATAATAATAATCGCTCCAGGTAATCCCATTATACTGCCACTGCCTGTTAGCATGTAATTAAAATCCAATCTCCCACCATACTGATAATGAGTAGATGTTATAATGACACCATAATTCTGGTAATTATAGTAAATGCTGGGTATATAACCAATTACAAAAGCCGCAGTCGCCATTAAGAATAAGTTTGTAATGACTTTCAAGTTTGCTCTATCAAAGTTGAATAAGAAAAAACCGGATTTATAAAGCACATATAAGTATGCAGGAATGAAAATGGCCTCTGTATCTCTAATTGTCAATAAATAACCCAAGAACAGGAACGATATCAAAAAACATAACAACCGTTTCTTACTTCCCAAAATTAGCGAAGGGCCGACGAATCTCACCTCTCTATCCCTTTCAAGCACACTTAATAACAAGAAAGTAAGAGAAACAATCAAAAAAAGGAGGGAAGGATTATTCGTG
>MGXJ01000045.1:1979-5780 GCA_001801345.1 Gammaproteobacteria bacterium RBG_16_37_9
AGACTAACAAGGGATGGGTTGCCATCAATAAACCTGTCAAGTAAGCAATCTTATCCTGGAAAAAGAGATTGGCAATTATAGAGACGAACACAATAGTGAGGCTGCTTAAAAAGATTGTAAATAACCTGACATAGAATTCGCTATAGCCGAAAAATTTAAAAATAACAGTAAGCATCAACGGGAAACCAACAGGCCACCCTGCAAATGTGTAGTGAACCTTGAGATCGGCTGAACCAATGCCTGGCAGTAAATATCTGCCCGTTTCGTATAATGTCTTTGCTCCTGTAAGGATCTCAAACGGGTCAGCAGTTTCATTTTCCGCAGGTGAGAACGCCATCCTGAGGGAAAGACCCAATAAGAAAATAAACAAAATTATTAATATCTTGCGTCTCACCTGTTTTTGTCCTGCCATCGCAAACTGGCCGCTTTATCCTTAAAATAGTTTTCATACCATCCTATAGTTCTTTTCAAGCCCTCATCTATATCAATTTTGGGAGACCAGCCGAGGAGTTTCTTTGCCTTTTCGTTACTGCAAAAAAAGTGTGATGATTCACCCGCACGCTTAGGTAAAGCACCTATAAGAAGATGAATAGGATAGCCCATCATCTTTACAATCTTTTCTGCAACATCTCTAATCCTGTATTCAATGCCGTTGCCTATATTGATAATCTCTCCTATCGCATGTGGGGAGGTAACAGCAAGTAGGTATGCATTGATGATGTCATCAATATAATTAAATTCTCTAGTCTGGTCACCTTCAGTCATCGGGAAGTCTTTCCTCTCGATGCAGTGACTGATAAGAGAGGGGATAAACATGTCTGTATCCTGGTATGGACCATAAGTGAGAAATGGCCTGAGAGTAATAATAGGTAAGCCCGTAGTTTTAAATAACATCTGGCAGATATAGGTAGTAGCCACCTTACTTGCTGAATAGGGAGAAACCGGCGTCTCCCTTTGCTCCTCACGGAAAGGGACAGGGGCATCTCCATATTCCTCGCAGGTTCCTGTATTAATGAAACATTCTAAGGCAACCCTTTCATCTATGACAGCTTTCATGAGATTAATTGTACCTTTAATGTTAGTATCAATCATGCCATCAAATAACCCTAAATCCCTTTCAACATTCCTTACGGTGGCTATGTGAAAGATAATCTGCGGCTTTGAATTTCTAATACAAGAATGTACGGAGTGATAGTCTCCCAGGTCACCTTCCCATACAACAAGATTTGCCATAAGATCAGAAATCCTGAAAGGGTTGCTGCCTTTTCTGAGCAAGATATGGATTTCCACCCCTTCCTTTATGAGTTGCCTCACAAGGTGAGAACCAATAAATCCAGCAGCGCCGGTTACCAATACTCTTTTGGTTTTTATAGAGGAGCTTCCTCTTTCCAGACCTTCCATAAAGCGTTGCCACTTTCCCAGTATTCATTAAGTTGATTCATATCGCGGAGCGTATCCATGCACTGCCAGAAACCGGTATGGTGATAAACCATGAGGTGCCCATCTTTGGCTACCCTTTCCAAGGGCTCTCTTTCCAATGTGCATTGATCATCTGCTGTTAAATAGCTAAATATCCCCCTGTTGAAGACAAAAAAACCTCCATTGATTACACTATTTCCAACTTGTGGTTTTTCACCAAATTCAATTACACAGCTACCGTCGGTGAGGAGCTCTCCAAATCTTGATGGCGGCTTAACACCGGTTACTGTGGCAATCTTCCCATGGGATAGGTGGAATTCGACAAGCTTCTTGATTTCGATATTGGCCACGCCATCACCATAAGTGAGAAGAAAATAGTCTGTATCTATGTATTTTTCAATTTTCTTTATCCTTGCGCCAGTCATTGCTTTCAGACCTGTATCAGCAAGAGTAACCTGCCAAGCCTCTTCACCGTGCAAATTGTGAATGTTAATATCTTCATGATTCCCCAACTTAATGGTAAAATCGCTGTTCCTGAATCTATAGTGTAAGAAATAATCTTTAATTATTTCTCCCTTATATCCAAGGCAGATAATAAAACGCCGATATTCGTAATGTGAGTATATTTTCATTAAATGCCACAGGATAGGCCGTATCCCAATCGGAACCATTGGTTTTGGGATAAATTCTGTTTGCTCTCTAAGTCTTGTCCCAAAACCCCCTGCCAAGATAACAACGGGAATGTCTTTCAAATCCGAAAATCTATGCGTCATGCGTATATTCCTCCCTAACAATAAACAATGGCCGCTGTTTTACCTCAATGTACAATCTGCCAATATATTCGCCTAATATACCAAGGATAAGGAGTTGAAAACCGCTCAGACCTAAAACCGGTAATAATGTAGATGCCCAGCCAGGGACAACATTTGTCGAAATTTTTACGTATAAAACCCAAAAAATACCCAATATTGCAAGAAAACATATGAGGATGCCAAACAAGGAGGCTAATCTTAGCGGGACATAGGTAAAGGATATTATTCCATCAAGACTAAGCGAGAATAATGAGCTAATATTGAATTTTGATTTTCCGGCAGTTCTTTGCTCACGTTTATAATATACTATTGCATACCTTGACTCTAACTGCAAGATCATTGCCCTGATAAAACGGTTCCTCTCTGCAAGGGCATTGAACTCTTGCACCAGAGGTTTTGCCATGAGCCGAAAGTCACCATGATTATGGATAATCTCAACGCCCATCATTTTCATTAACCGATAATAACTTTCAGAGGAAAATCTTTTTATGAAAGAATCTGCTGAACGCTCCTTCCGAACTCCGAGGACGAGATCATACCCCTGTTCAAAATAACCAATCATTTCTTCAATTCTCTCAGGAGGATCCTGTAGATCTGCATCTATTGTAACAACTGCATCCCCTTTAGCATGAAATAGGCCGGCAGATATTGAACCTTGATAGCCGAAATTGCGTCGCAAAGCAAAGATTCTAACAGTAGGATCAAATTCAAAAATATTTCTTAATACTTGTAAGGTATTATCTGTTGACCCATTATCAATATAGATTATCTCAAAGCTTGAACATTTCCCAGCTTCAACCAGATATTGCAATACCTTGCTTAATCTTGCATGAGTCGTTGTCAACACCTCTTGCTCATTATGACAAGGGACAACCACGGATAGTAGTTTAATCTTTCTCATAATCCTGTGTTATAAATTTTGTTTCATGAATGAATCAAAAACATTAAGAATATAGTTAATCTTCTCCTCATCAAGTCCAGGATATACCCCTATCCAAAATGTATTTTCCATAATATAATCTGTATTTTCAAGCATCCCAGATGTCCGATGTTTAATCCCTTGGTATGCCGGATGCTTTAAAATGTTACCTGCAAAGAGGGAACGTGTAGCAACCTTATGTTTTTCCAAATAATTTACTATGTCATTTTTGGAAAATGGCATACCCTCTTTGACAGTCAATAAGAATCCGAACCAACTCGGCTCAGAATTATCTGTGGCCTTCGGGAGAATGAAGTAATCCGCGTATTTTCTTACTCCTTCATAAAGAATTTTCCAGTTCTTTTTCCTTTCATCTATAAAATATGGAATTTTTTTAAGCTGTTCCACCCCCACAGCAGCCTGCATATCTGTTATTTTCAAATTATATCCAACATGAGAATAGATGTATTTATGGTCATATCCATAAGGAAGACTACCCAATTGCCACCCCAATCTCTTACCACAAGTATTATCTTTACCAGGTTCGCACCAACAATCCCTTCCCCAGTCTCTGAAAGATTCGACCAATCGCTTTAGCTTAGTGTCACTGGTGACCAATGCACCGCCTTCTCCCATCGTCATATGATGGGC
>MGXJ01000045.1:5822-6151 GCA_001801345.1 Gammaproteobacteria bacterium RBG_16_37_9
CCTTGTATTTAGAACCCAAAGCGTCACAATTATCCTCAATCACCCATAAATTATATTTCCGAGCTACTTCCATTACCTTTTCTAAATCAAATGGGTTGCCAAGTGTATGGGCTATAAAAATGGCATTAGTTTTCTCTGACAAAGATTCTTCAATCTTGTCTGCTTGAATATTATATGTTCCGATGTCAACGTCGAGAAATACAGGAACTAAATTATTTTGAATAATT
The DNA here is from genome assembly GCA_001801345.1 of Gammaproteobacteria bacterium RBG_16_37_9. Classification (GTDB taxonomy): domain Bacteria; phylum Pseudomonadota; class Gammaproteobacteria; order UBA9339; family UBA9339; genus UBA9339. The sequence goes on from MGXJ01000045.1 coordinate 6,050, forward strand.
GGATTAACTGTCGTGGGGAATGCGCAGGCAATAGATATTATTTCATCTCCAGGTTTTAAACGCCTTTCCCCAAGCTCTTCAGAAGTCAGGGCAGATATTGCC
>MGXJ01000045.1:6184-6756 GCA_001801345.1 Gammaproteobacteria bacterium RBG_16_37_9
CTCAGCAAACTCCTTCTCAAACTGGTTTACAAATCTCCCTTCTGTAAGCCAGAAATCAAGAGAAGAATCAACGAGGGATATTATTTCTTTTTCATCATATACTCGACCGGCATAAGGGATTTTTGATTCACCTAATATAAACTTCTCCTTTGATTTTCTTAACAAGAACAATCTTTTTACCATCTCAAAGATTTCTTCCCTTATTTGCCTCTCATCACTGCATATCATGCCTCTGACCTCTCACGTACAATCCGCATATATTCTTTAATTTGGGCTACACAATAGTCATACATGTCCAATGCATCTGATCGATAAAAGGTTTTATACCAATCAACGGCCATTTTAATTGCAGAGTCAATATCTAAGATATCTTGCCATTTTAAGAGGGAATGGGCCTTGTCGCAATTTAATTTCAATAAATTAGTTTCATGTTTATTATCATTTAGTTCAACAGAAACATCTCTCCATTTACCAGAACCCCAATTATCTATAATTTTTTTCACCATTTCATTAACCGGAATACAAGACTTGTCGTTAGGTCCAAAGTTCCAAGCCCCCATGTAATCTTTTGG
>MGXJ01000045.1:6792-8712 GCA_001801345.1 Gammaproteobacteria bacterium RBG_16_37_9
CGTACAACGGTTCTAATAAAAATTGCCATGGCCTTATAGCATGGGGATTCCTGATTGAAATAGTGTCATCAACAGAAAGGACCCGGAAGCAATCCGGGAGAAGACGGTCGGTTCCCCAATCACCTCCACCAATTACATTTCCAGCACGAACAGAGGCCACACCTATATCTTCCCTTTGAGAAAAAAAAGACTTAATATAGGCATTAGAGACCAGTTCTGCACAGGCTTTGCTACTACTATAAGGGTCATGCCCCCCTAATCTATCTGTTTCACGATATCCCCATATCCATTCTTTGTTCTCATAACATTTATCACTTGTAACATTAATCAATACACGAACCGAGGGTGTTGTTCGTACTAATTCAAACATATTGACTGTCCCTATCACATTGGTCTCAAAAGTCATTTGCGGTTCTTCATAAGAATAACGAACTAGTGGTTGAGCTGCTAAGTGGAAAACAATTTCAGGTTGGAATTCAATAAAGGTCTTCCTGAGATGGGGGAAATTTCTGATATCTCCGCGAATATCTGTTATTCTTGATGATAAATTTGAAGCCTCAAAATTATTTGGTTTGGTCGGTGGCTCTAATGAGTAGCCTAAGACTGTTGCACCTAATTCTTTCAGCCATATAGTCAACCAGGATCCTTTAAATCCTGTATGGCCTGTTATAATAATTCTCTTTTTATCAAAAAATTTTTCTAATCTTCCTTCTTTGTATATCATTTAATCCCTCTCAACCAGCCTGCAGTCATTCCGTAGAAAAACCACCGGAGATACGCAGGGAGCCACTTCAGCACTTTGAAGCGGCTCTGCCCTTCTTTGCGCTCATGCCACTTTGCAGGCACTTCCCCGATCTTCCATCCTTTCCTGTGAGTTTTCATTAAGAGTTCAATGCTGTAGGTAAAACCTTGAGAAGATTCAATCTCAAATTCATTCAATACCCGTCGGGAAAATAGACGCAAGCCATTTGAAGGATCATGGGTAGATATACGTCCAACATGGCAAAGAGTAAAAGCTGCAATTCGAATCAACACATTTTTTAATAAAGGGGCTCCTTTCATGCAACCATCTTTGATAAAACGGCTGGCACAGACAATCTCACAACCTTCCTCCTTCCACTTCTTGAACAACCGGTCAATTAAGCCGTCATTATAATCATCATCTGCAGGATACATAATTACTGCAGGGGATGTACTTTTCTCAAACCCGGTGCACACTGCGCTGTGAGGTCCTCTGCCTTTATTCTTTACAAGTACAATTCTATTTTTATATTCATGGGTAATATTTTTAATAACAGGTATCGTATCATCATCTTCTTTATCATACACTATAAAAACTCTGAATGCTGTTTTGTTCGAACGAAACAGCCAGTCTAAAGTCCTTAAAATGTTCGGCCCTTCATTGTAAACGGGTATAACAATATCCAATTCATGTTCTTGGGAAGGTTGTGATATAGCCGGGTTTCTATTCGACAATTCTCGGCTCCGGAAGAGGCAGGATAAACTTTCCTTTAAATCCCTTTTTCCTTATTTTTGGCATGAGTTCTTCTGCAATATGCCAGGATAACAGCAATGCATAAGCGGGCTGATCGATGAAAAGTTTGGATTCTTCCATTACAGGGATAATCGTTCCAGGCATGTATTTGCCTATCTTATGAGAATATTTTATCTCCAGAACACAGTCTAAAATACCATTATCCAAACCTGTATAACTTATCAATGTACTTGCTCGGGAAGGCGCTCCAACACCATATACATGTCCACCATCCTCTTTAATATTTTTCAGGAGAGCATAAAGCTTGAGCTTGGTCAAAACCACATTTCTGGCGAAAATTTTAAGGGCCTCGCTTGTCTCTACCCCTCTGCTGATCTCGTCTTCAAGAATGTCTTTAATACAGTCCTGAACAGGAAATTTGTCTT
>MGXJ01000046.1:0-10736 GCA_001801345.1 Gammaproteobacteria bacterium RBG_16_37_9
AGCCATGCAATTGGGGAAAAGGCAGCATTAATAACGAATAATACAAAAGAGTTTCAACGTATAAAGGGGTTAAGTGTTCTTCATTGGGAGCGATAGAGTTTTGAATTTAGATTTATAAGTATTTGACATTTCTGTCTTCTGCGGGATACAATGAATTATATTTTGAAAAAACAATTGAAAGTTTATGTTACTGAAGATGGTAGAAAGCCATTTATTGAGTGGCTAGAATCTTTAGAAGATAAAATTGTGTAAATTATGACTACTAAAAAGAGTATTGATTACCAAAATTACTTAATTGAATCCCTTAAAGATCCTGAAGAGGCTGCTGGGTATTTAAATGCTGCTTTAGAGGGAGGAGATACTTCAGTCTTTCTTTTGGCGCTGCAAAACGTTATACAAGCGCAAGGCGGTATCGCAGCAATTGCCAAAAAAACTCACAAAAGTCGCACCAGCTTATATAAAACCCTTTCTCAAAAAGGTAATCCATATTTAGAAACTACCAACGATATTCTTTCGGTTATGGGTATGCATTTTAAGATTGTTTCCGCAAATTCCCACGCTGCTAGTCGATAAATTATATATGTATATTGACAACTCTGGCGGCGTTTATCATGATAAATGCCATAATAGTCGGCGATTATCATTATAATGAAAAAAGTAATAACACGAAATGCTCCTGAAAATATTGTACTATTGCACAAGCATCCGCTGTTGAATCGCATTTATGCTGCGCGAGGTGTTACTGATCCCGCAGAGTTTGACTATGATTTAAAGCATCTTTTATCTTACGCCTCATTAAAAGGAATTGAGCAAGCTGTTGCATGTTTAACCATCGCAATTCAAGAACAACAGCATGTTTTAATTGTTGGAGATTTTGATGCTGATGGAGCAACTAGCACAGCTTTGGCAATTTTGGCGCTAAAAGCTTTTGGTTTAAAAAACATATCATATTTAATTCCCAATCGATTTGAATATGGTTATGGTTTAACTCCCCAGATCGTAGCAGTGGCTGCACAGAAAAAACCGCATTTAATTGTTACAGTTGATAATGGAATTGCGAGTATTGATGGAGTAAAAGCAGCAAATGAAGTAGGAATAAAAGTTTTAATTACCGATCATCATTTGCCAGGAGATAGTTTGCCAGATGCTTGTGCAATCGTTAATCCAAGTCAAAAGGGCGATCAGTTTGCAAGTAAAAATCTTGCTGGGGTTGGAGTGGTTTTTTATTTGATGTTGGCATTACGCACTCATTTACGCAATGTTGGTTGGTTTGCTTCCCAGAATATCGCAGAACCTAACATGGCGCAGTTTTTAGATATAGTAGCTTTAGGAACCGTCGCCGATTCAGTAATTTTAGATCGCAATAATCGCATCTTAGTAACTCAAGGGATTAAACGGATTAAAGACGGCAAGGGTCGTTTAGGAATTACAGCTTTATTTGCAGTGGCTAAACGTAATTATGAAAAAGCTTCAGTGTCTGATTTTGGTTTTGTTATTGCACCAAGGCTTAATGCTGCCGGCCGTTTAGATGATATGTCGCTTGGAGTAGAATGCTTATTGACCAATGACCCAGTTCGAGCGCGAACGATTGCAAGAGAGCTCAATGCGCTAAATGACGAACGACGTGAAATCGCAGAAGATATGCAGAGTCAGGCATTGCGAGCATTGGATAATTTACAATTGGAACAAGATTTACCACCAGGACTTTGTGTTTTTGAAGAATCTTGGCATCAAGGGGTTTTGGGAATTTTAGCTGCTCGTTTAAAAGATAAATTACATCGCCCAGTTATCGCTTTTGCTGCAATCAGCGAAGATGAAATCAAAGGATCAGCGCGGTCAGTTAATAATGTGCACATAAGAGATGTGTTAAGTAATATTGCCACTAAAAACCCCGGATTGATTACTAGATTTGGTGGGCATGCGATGGCGGCAGGTTTGAGTTTAGCACGAGAAAATTATGAAGCTTTTGCCCAAGCTTTTGCCAAAGAGGTCAGGCAATATCTTACGTTAGAAGATTTAGGCGGCATGATTTATACCGATGGTGAATTGCCTGCTGAATATTTTAATATGGTTGTAGCTGAGTTATTGCAAACGGCTGGTCCTTGGGGCGCTGGTTTTACTGAGCCGGTGTTTTTTGGAGAGTTTGCTTTAGCTGGGCAAAGTATCGTTGGGCAAAAGCATTTAAGGTTGAATTTACGCCATTTAGAAACTAAACAGGAGGTTAACGCGATTTGTTTCAATGTCAATAGTAATATTTGGCCTAATCCTCGTTATTCTAAAGCGAAAGTAGTTTATCGTTTGGACATTAATGAATATAATAATAGGCGTAGTTTACAATTAATAATTTCTGAGATCATAAGTTATGAATAAATATTTAATATCTGCAGATATTGAGGGGATCACCGGAGTGATCAATAAAGATTTTTCTAAGGAAGGCGGAAAATATTACCAGCTTGCTTGCCGTTATATGGTTAGTGATGTTAATGCTGTAGTTCAGGGGATTCTCAATGCCGATCCTGATGCTGAAATTCTCGTGCGCGATGCTCATGGTGCTAGCGCAGTTAACCTTGATTTAGAGCGGTTACATCCAAAAGCGAATTTAATTCAAGGATGGGGTGCTGTGCAGAATATGCTTACCGGGCTAGATCAAGATTTTAATGGGGTGTTTTTGGTTGGTTATCATGCTGGAGGACAAAATATTGAAGCAGTTTTAGGTCATACCATGCATTCGATTATACATTCAGTTAAAGTCAATGATCAGCTTGTAAATGAAACCGGTTTCTTTTCTCTTTATGCTGGTTATCATAATGTGCCAGTAGCATTTATCAGTGGTGATAATTTTGCGATCAGTGAAGCACGTAAACAATTAGGTGATATTGTGGGCGTGGTAGTTAAGCAAAGTTATGGGCGTGATTGTGCTAGTTCTCTCTCTTTGATGCAAGCCAGAGCTTTACTTGAAAAAGGTGCAGCGGAGGCAGTGGTTAAATTACAAAAAAAACAATTTAAGATTTACAAAGTTTCAACACCGGTTACTTTAGAGATAAAATTTTATGATAGTGGTGTTAGGGTTTCGGTTTTACAACATCTTTCAGAAATTTTAGGATTTGATGCCACGTATAAATTTAATTGCGAAGAACGAACGGTGACTTTTGATTCAGGCAGTGTGTTAACTATGTTACAACGGTGCAATATGTTGCTGTTTTTGATTTATGGTATTGGCTCGTAGATGTCGAAGATGCCATCCTGAGCAAAGCGAAGGATCTCCTGAGTGTGGATTCTATCCAGGGAGCTCCCTCGCTTTGCTCGGGATGACACTTCTAATAACTTAAGGAGAAATAAAATGAAAAATAATAATAAAATGTTAGCAGCAATAAATGAACAAATAAATGCCGAATTATATTCGGCATATTTATATTTGGCGATGGCAGCATATTTTGAAGAAACAAATTTTAAAGGATTTGCCCATTGGATGCATATCCAAGCAAAAGAAGAAATGAAACATGCGATGCGATTTTTTAAATATGTTCATGGGCGTCTTTGGCAGGTAAATCTGACCGATATTGATGCAGTTAAGCCCAATTCTTGGCAGTCACCACAAGATGCTTTTGAAATGTCTTTAGCTCATGAGAAAGAAGTCACCAAAAGAATTAATAATCTTATGGATATAGCAATTAGCACCAAAGACTATCCTACTCAATCTTGTTTAAAATGGTTTATAGACGAACAGGTTGAAGAGGAAGCTAGTCTTGATGCAATTATTCAAAAGATGAAATTGATTGGGAAAAATCAAAGTTTATTGTTAATGTTGGACGCTGAGCTTGGAAAGCGTAGTTCGGAGTAATGCCGCTCTTTATTTCGCTCCTTCGGAGCTTTATAACCTCTACAATATACCCAGCCCTGCGACTCGCAAACAGCGCGAGTCTTAGGCTGGGCTAACATAAATTTATCCCCTTCGGGGCTAGTGGATTTAATATTATATGCCCACAATTATAGATGAAAATAAAATTCAATCCGTGCTTGCAGCTGCCACGTCTGAAGATGCAACGCAAGTGCGAGAAATTTTAGCTAAGGCGTTAGAGTTTGGTGGTTTAAATCTGCAAGAAGCCGCGCAATTAACCGCAGTAAAAAACCAAGAATTACTAGAAGAAATTTTTGTCGCTGCCAACAAAGTAAAGGAAGAAATCTATGGCAAGCGAGTAGTGCTTTTTGCCCCACTTTACATTTCTAATCTTTGTGCTAATGAGTGTTTGTATTGTGCCTTCCGCGCCGCCAATAAAGATCTTAAGCGAAAATTTTTAATGCCGAAAGAGGTAGCAAATGAAACTGAAGTATTAATTAACCAAGGGCATAAAAGAGTTTTGTTAGTTGCCGGAGAAACTTATCCGCAAAATGATTTTCAGTATGTGCTTGATGCGATTAAAGCTGTTTATGGAGTAAAGAATGCTCGTGGAGAAATTAGAAGAATCAACGTAAATTTAGCGCCGCTTGATGTCGAAGGTTTTAAGCGTCTCAAAGACGCAGCTATTGGCACTTACCAATTGTTTCAAGAAACTTATCATCGTGATACCTACAAACAAGTTCATGTAGCTGGTAAAAAAGCTGATTATGATTGGCGACTAAGCGTTTTTGATCGAGCAATGACAGCTGGTATTGATGATGTTGGGCTGGGAGTTTTATTTGGTTTGTATGATTGGCGTTTTGAGATATTGGCGTTGTTACAACATGCTGATTACTTGCAGGAGAGATTTGGCGTTGGCCCACATACTATTAGTGTTCCAAGAATTGAGCCGGCCTTGGGCTCTGAAGTTGCAAGCAACCCACTTGTTGTGGTGAGTGATGTAGATTTTTGTAAACTAACTGCTATTTTGCGTTTAGCTGTTCCATATACTGGTATAATTATGTCAACTCGTGAAAGTCCTCGAGTAAGGCAGCAAACTTTACCTTTGGGAGTTTCGCAAATTTCTGCTGGTAGTCGCACTGATCCTGGTGGGTATAGTGATATCAATTCAAGCGATGCTAGCCAGTTTTCTTTAGGCGATCATCGTTCTTTAGATGAGGTAGTGCGTGATGTGGCAAGCTTGGGATATATGCCAAGTTTTTGCACAGCTTGTTATCGCCTTGGTCGCACTGGCGAAGATTTTATGTGTTTAGCTAAGCACGGTAAAATCAAAAAAATATGTGCGCCTAACGCAATCGCTAGTTTTGTTGAATATTTAAATAATTATGCAACACCAGAAACTAAAATAGTAGGGAACAACCTTATCCAAGCTGAATTAGCATCTATGACGAGCCAGCAGCTCCAGGTAACAGAAGAGTTGCTAGCAAGGATGAAAGCTGGGCAGAAGGATGTTTTTATTTAACCCGCTTATCTCAAATGTATCGCAAAGCAACCAAAATATATAGAACGCATTGTGAATTCTTAGCCAGGATTTAGGGTTATTTTTTGTTAGGGGCAAGATCTAGCTTGAGAATTTTACCTAATTTGGTAATCACATACATAGTATTATCAGTTATAGTAAAATCAACAATGCCATCGAAACTTGAATCGTTCGAATCTGGATCCAGGATTGAATCACTGAGTTTTTTCCAATCCGCCGATGACCCATCATCAAAATAAATTTCGCTTGTGTCGGTTAAGGCATACATAACGCCATCTGTAGAATGTAAAGCAATTACTTCGTATTGTAGAGGATTTTTGTAGGACGAAGTTGGCGTGGTTTCATTGGGAACTGCTATTTCGATTTTACGAAGATCTGTATACATTGAAACATATAAGGATTGGTTAGATGTGCCCAAGTGGTTAATAATGCTATTAAAACTGCCAAATAATTCCCAATTAGATGGGCCATCATTAAGGTTTTTATAATAGATGTTAATTTGGTTGGCATAGCGACGCGATAAATATAAGTTATTATCAATTGGCTGCAAAGCAAACGTTTTTCCTTTAGGTAACCCTGCGGTGCTAAATTCCTTCCATGGATTATCATTGGCAACATCCTTTTCAAAAAGCTTTCCACTAGAAGTGCTTGCCCATAGCGTCTTGTCATCTGAATATAATAGCTGCACATACCCATTTTCTAATCCATCTTTAATAGATATCCATTTTGCTGCGTTAGAAGTTATATCGAGTTTATAAACTTCTGTTCCGATGAATGCGTATAAAATACTGCCAGCCCCAACTGAAAGGTAATAAGCAAAGTCTTTCGTTTTTAACCCAGTATCCACTGCTTCGGCAATGCTATTGCTAGTATTGATATCGATTTTCCAAACTTTTGATATGCCAGCTTTGTTTACTGCTGAAATATATAAGGCCTTGCCAATCGAAAGCATATTTCGTACTTCACGTATGTTTTGTAAATCAGTATCTATGGGGATCCAGTCATCATGGGAATAATATCTATGTGCATGACAAGATTGTGTGAAAAATAATATCAACAATAAAAATATAGCGGCTATGATTGGTTGTAATTGCTTTTTGATAGAACATCCACTGTTCAAAGTATTCATAAAACACTCCTGTGTTATATGTGATAGAGGGTTTTGCAGTTAAAGCACGATACAAATAGAGCATTGATGCTCATTATTCTACCAGATTTGGTTGATTTAATTAAGCGTCAAATATCCAATATAACTAGTTGATTTAAATAGCCGTTTTTTTGATCAAAGAAACATAGGTATTGCTGCCAATAATAATATGGTCTAACACCTTAATGTCTAAAGGACGCAAAATTTTAGTAAGAGTATTAGTAAGATGTTTATCTTGAGGACTGGGAATTGGTGTGCCAGAAGGATGATTGTGAGCAAAAATTACCGAAGAAGCATTATATTGTAAAGCAATTTTGACAATTTCACGGGGATAGATGGTGGTGCTATTAATGGTGCCATAAAAAAGTTCTTCATAATGGACTACTCGATTTTGATTGTTTAAAAACAAACAAGCAAAGATTTCCCGTTCAGATCTTCGTAGTTTTGAGGTTAAATAAAGATAAGCTGATTCAGCATTATCAATAATGTTAGTGTTGATGAGTTGTTCTCCCAAATAACGACGCGAGATTTCTAAAGATGCTTGTAAAAGTGCATATTTTGCTTTGCCGATACCAGGTGAGTTACAGATCTGTTTTTCGTTTGCATCAAATATATTACGTATTCCACCAAAATGATTGAGTAATGAATAAGCCAAATCAATTGCAGTTTTGCCTTTTATCCCACTGTTTATAAAAATTGCGAGTAATTCTGCGTCGGATAGGTTTTGAGCACCTTTGGCCAAAAGTTTTTCACGAGGACGTTCTGTGGGCGACCAGTTGCTTATGGGCATGGTTATAGTTTATTGTAGCCAAGCAAGGTGGCAATACCGTATAATCATGGATATGTCATCCCTCGTGCTAAACACAAGGGCAAGCCCTCGGGCGAAGACCCGAGGATTTTCCTGCTTACTGTCATCCTCGTGCTTGACACGAGGATCTAGCATATCGTGTCAAGATCCTCGGGTCTTCGCCCGAGGATGACAGTTAAAAAGCGCCCGAAGATGACAATTAAAAAGCGCCAGAGGATGACAGTTAAAAAGCGCCCGAGGATGACATGTGTGCCCGAGGATTATATGTGCGCCTTGTATTATGCCAAAATACTTGGTTTTGAAAGAACTCTAATAAAACCGTATAATAAAATTAGACCATGATCAACATTCAACTAAAAATATTAGATAAGCGAATTGGGACTGTTTATCCTTTGCCCCATTATGCCACTGACGGTTCTGCGGGCTTGGATTTACGAGCTTGCATTGATAATGACCTAGTGCTTAAACCGGGGGGAGTCGAATTAATTCCTTCAGGGATCGCTATTTATATGGCAGATCACGGTTATACTGCTATGATTCTTCCTAGATCCGGCATGGGGCATAAGCACGGAATTGTTCTTGGTAATTTAGTTGGTTTGATTGACTCTGATTATCAGGGTCAAATTATGATATCTTGTTGGAATCGTGGTAGCGAAACGTTTACTATTGTGCCGGGTGAGCGCATTGCACAGTTAATTATTGTGCCAGTATTGCATGCTAATTTTGATGTTGTATCTGATTTTGTAACATCTGGGCGCGGTGATGGTGGTTTTGGACATACGGGGAGAAATTAATATGGTCGATTATAAAATTGTTGATTCTATATCTGAAGAAATTTTTCGTGCTTATGATATTCGGGGCATTGTTCCAGAAACTTTCAACAAAGATAATATTTATACCATTGGGGTAGCAATTGGCAGCGAGGCTTTGTCGCGCGGTCAAAACACTGTTGCTGTGGGACGCGATGGTAGAATATCTGGTCCAGAGTTACTGCAAGCATTAATAGCTGGAATTTTGGCAACAGGTTGTAACATAGTCAATATTGATGAAGTTACTACGCCGATTTTATATTACGCAGCTGCTATTATGGAATCGCATTCTGGAGTTATGTTAAGTGGCAGCCACAATCCGCCAAATTATAATGGAATTAAAATCGTTATTGGCGGGGAAACTTTATATGGTGAGGCCATTCAAAAATTACATAACCGTATCGTTAAAAAAGACTTTAAATTTGGTTCTGGTAAGGCTAGTCAAATTGAGATTATCGATGATTACTTACAAAGAGTCACAGGTGATGTTAAGTTGGCACGACCATTAAAAGTAATCATCGATTGTGGTAACGGTGTTGGTGGTTTGGTTGCACCTAAATTATTTCGGATGCTTGGATGTGAAGTAACTGAACTTTATTGTGAAGTTGATGGCAATTTTCCGCATCATCAACCAGATCCTTCTGTGCCAAAAAATTTAGAGGAGTTAGTGGAATTAGTTAAAGCCAAGAAAGCAGATGTTGGTTTAGCATTTGATGGTGATGCTGATCGCGTTGGTGTAGTTACTGAAAAGGGAGAAATAATCGCGGCTGATCGTTTGCTGATGTTATTTGCTATAGATTTTTTAACGCGACATCCTGGAATGACGATTACTTTTGATGTGAAATGCACTAAACATTTGGCAGAACAAATTACCAAGCATGGCGGAGTTCCGCTTATGTATAAAACCGGACATTCATTGATTAAATCTAAAATGCAGGAGTTGGGGGCATTGCTTGCTGGTGAACTTAGTGGTCATATGTTTATTAAAGAGAGATGGTTTGGCTTTGATGATGGTATTTATGTAGCAGCTAGGTTTCTTGAGATGCTAACCAAAGATAAGAAAAGTTGTAGCGAAGTTTTTGCTCAGTTGCCAGATAGTATTAATACCCCAGAATTAAAGGTGCAGATTGCAGAATCACAGAAGTTTGCTTTTATAGAAAAATTAATAAAAGAGGCCAAATTTCCTGGAGGCAAAATCATCACTATTGATGGTTTAAGAGTCGACTATGATAATGGTTTTGGTTTGATTCGAGCTTCAAATACTACGCCGTATTTGACCATGCGATTTGAAGGTGATACTAAAGCCGATCTTGAAAAAATTCAGAATATTTTTAAAGAACAGTTGTTGAAGCTTGATCCGAAATTGCAGTTGCCGATTTAAATGGGTTTTTATAACGTGTCATCCCTAATGTTAAACACGATGGCAAGTTCTCTGGCGCTTTTTAATTGTCATCCTCGGGTCTTCGCCCGAGGATGACAGGTCAAGCCCGAAGATGACAAAATAGTGTGTAGTAAGGATGACCTGCTTTTTATTTACGAGAAAAAATCATATGGGTTTTAAATGTGGAATTGTTGGCTTACCAAATGTAGGCAAATCTACGGTTTTTAATGCTCTAACTAAAGCAAAAGTTGCTGCGGCAAATTATCCGTTTTGCACTATCGATCCCAATGTTGGGGTAGTGCCAGTGCCAGATGTTCGCTTAAAAAAACTATCTGCAATTGCCAATCCTAAAAAAATAGTGCCAACGATCGTAGAATTTGTGGATATCGCTGGTTTAGTCAAAGGAGCGGCACAAGGCGAGGGTTTAGGAAATAAATTTTTAGCTAACATTCGTGAAACTCAAGCAATAGCACATGTTGTGAGATGTTTTAATGATACGGAAGTGATTCATGTTGCAGGCAAAGTCGATCCTGTAACGGATATTGAAATTATAAATACAGAGTTGATTTTGGCAGACTTAGATACAGTAGAAAAAGCCCTGCACAAGACTGCCAAAGGCGTAAAAAGCGGTGATAAAGAAGCGGCTTCTGATAATGCAATTCTTGAAAAAGTTAGAGAAGCTTTAGATAAAGGGATTTCGGCGCGTTCTTGTGGTGTTGATTATAATTCTAAAGCACTACAACATCTTCATTTGTTAACCGTAAAGCCAGTGCTTTATATTGCAAATGTTGATGAAAAAAGTATGCAAAATAATCCGCTTCTTGATGCGGTAAGGGAGCTTGCTAAAAAAGAAAACGCAGTAGTAGTGCCAATTTGCGCTACTATTGAATCTGAAATTGCCGAGCTTAATGATGATGAAAAAGATGAATTTTTGGCAGATCTTGGTTTGGTCGAGCCGGGTCTTGATCGAGTTATTCATGCTGGTTATGATTTGCTGGGGTTACAGACATTTTTCACTGTGGGGCCAAAAGAGGTGCACGCCTGGACAGTAGATAAAGGGGCAAAGGCACCACAAGCCGCCGGTGTAATTCATACTGATTTTGAACGCGGTTTTATTTGTGTTGAAATCATCGCTTATGATGATTACATAAAATATAGTGGTGAGCATGGTGCTCGTGAAGCAGGAAAACTGCGGCTTGAAGGTAGAGACTAT
>MGXJ01000046.1:10786-11960 GCA_001801345.1 Gammaproteobacteria bacterium RBG_16_37_9
CTGACAGCTGTTTGGTAACTGTATGGTAGCCGTAAGCTTTAGCTTGCGTTTTATAGAAACGCATACTAAAGTTTACCCCGTTATGTTTCTAAACGGGGTCTGCGGCTACCTAGCGATTTTATATTGCAACTGATTTTTTAGAGTTAAGGTTCTTATTCAAAAACTCAAGCGCGAAAACACAAAATCTCATCTATCGATGTAGCATTACAAGCCAGCAACAATAATCTATCAATCCCCAAAGCAACGCCAGAGCAATTTGGTAATTTTGCAAGTGTAGTTAAAAGTTTTTCGTCCAAAGGAATTTTAGGTAAATTCAATTTTTTACGTTTAGCTAAATCATCGTTGAATCTTTGACGCTGTTCTTTAGGATCGTTTAACTCATGAAAGCCATTGGCAAGCTCCACTCCCTTATAATAAACCTCAAAACGTGAGGAAATTTTTATTTTTCCAGGACGAACTTTAGCCAGCATCGCTTGTGTCGCAGGGAAATCATAGATAAAAAACGGCTGTTCTGAATTTAATTTTGGTTCAATCAAATGAGTAAATAATAGTTGTAACCACAGATCAATATCATTTTCTAGACTGGATACAGATAAATTATTTTTTTTAGCAAGTAATTTTAATTGTTTGATGGTGCACTTATGAGGATTAATCTTTAGAAATTTCTCGCAGATTTTGGCATAAGTAAAGCGTTTAGCTTTTTTGGTATTAATCGTATAGATTAAAAACTCATCCATTTCGTCCATCAAATCATGATGATCAAAGTTAAGGCGATACCATTCTAAAATGGTAAATTCTGGATTATGCAAACGTCCTAACTCATCTTTGCGAAATGCTTTACAAATTTGATAAATATCACCGCCGCCACCTGCGAGTAATCTTTTCATGGCAAATTCTGGTGACGTTTGAAGATACAAATCATTACAACTAAAATTATTTAAATAAGGGGTAGGGTTGGTTGTTGGTAGTAACAGTGGAGTTTCAACTTCAATCACCTTGCGTTTTGCAAAAAAAGCACGGATTTTTGCAAGGATTTTTGCACGTAAAAGTAAGCGGTTTTTAATCTTATTTCCCTCTCGACATATATTGACCTGTTCTAGTGTCTATTTTTAAAATATCTCCGATATTGATAAATAATGGGACACGCACCACAGCCCCAGTTTCTAAGGTCGCT
>MGXJ01000047.1 GCA_001801345.1 Gammaproteobacteria bacterium RBG_16_37_9
TTTATAGTAATGCACAGTTGAATATTTTATTCTCATTCTTACAAGGTATAGACTTTGACATTAAAAATCTGTCATTAGAAAATATGGCAAAGCATCTGAAAGAATACCTAACATTTTTTGAAAAAAGAAAAAAGCTTTTCGAAGAAACAAAAACGCTTAAAACGAGGGTAATGTTAGTCACGCTCTATTTTTTAACTGCGTTCATTACCTCTAGAGAATACCCTGAGGAACCTGAAGCTTTCCCCATTGAAGCTTCCAAGGAAGATTCTTTTGACGTTCAATATGAAAGTTTGGGACATAGGATTGAAGCGGATAGAGATCTAATAAAAACATCTAAAAATTACCTTGAGGAAGCTGAAGCTTACCTCATTGAAGCTTACGAGAAAGGCCTTTCTAAAAATCAATATGAAAACATGCTTAGTCTGATTGAAGAAGAAAAAAATAGAAACACGGCTCATGAAACCCTACTTTGTACGGCTGAAAAACTAAGAAAAGCGAGCAAGAGTCTAGAACCACCAGAAGAAGAGATAGGGACTGCGAAATCCCAGAGTTCCTCCGAGGAAAAATCGGATGATATGAGCGTAGCTAAAACTGCAGACAGGGAAAGGATCGTTCCTCAAGTTGAAGTAGAGGAAGAGGTTGCCTCTACAGCTGAAGCAGATGTTCCTTGTGCCGCTATTGTGAAAGTGGTTGTCCCTCAAGCTGCTGTTGATGAAGAATCTCTTTCGGTGCGAGAAGAGGTTAAAACCCAATCTGATGTAGTTGTTCCAAAAAGAGAAAAACGAACAAAGGAAGAAAAGCAAAAGGAGAGGCATCAAAGATATATAAGATATATAAGAGGATTACAAGATATGGCTTCTACAGCGCTAGCTGCTGAGGAAAAAATTGGAGAGAAAAAGCCCATAACAATAAGATATACGAATGCTCGAGTAAAAGAGGACTTTGAAGATCTTGCGCGAACCAAACAACAGGGGCGTATAGCCGTTTTACTTGAGGATATTTTAAATAATCCTTGGGGCACAAATGGAGCAGGGAGACCTGAAAGACTTAGCGGGAGCTTAAAAGGGTATTTTTCACGGCGTATCGATGCTGTAAATCGGCTTGTGTATCGCTTTGAAAACTCCTCCGAAGAAAGTGTTGTTACCATTCATTCATGCAAAGGACATTATACTGACAGTTGATTTTAAATTTTAGTCAAGTTCTTCCATAGCGCTGGCACGGTAAACACATCTAATTTTGCATAGAAACCGGTGTCTGACACCTCACCTTTTCACCTTTTTCCCTTACAAGATAAGACTTGCCCCCTCGCATTATGTTAATATACTTTCAACTATGAAAAAAAATATACGCATCACTGCTGCCCAAATCAATACTGTTGTAGGCGATATTTACGGCAACACAGAAAAAATAATAAAAAATGCTCTTGTAGCTCGTGACCAACAAGAAGCTGATGTTGTTGTATTTCCAGAAATGGCCTTAACTGGTTATCCGCCAGAAGATCTATTATTGCGCCAAGACTTATATGATCAAACCAAAATAGCGCTCAAACAAATTCAAAATAAAGTAAAAAATATTTATATTATT
Source organism: Gammaproteobacteria bacterium RBG_16_37_9 (assembly GCA_001801345.1). Taxonomy (GTDB): domain Bacteria; phylum Pseudomonadota; class Gammaproteobacteria; order UBA9339; family UBA9339; genus UBA9339. The sequence continues at coordinate 1,585 of MGXJ01000047.1, forward strand.
TTAGGTCTTCCTACCAAAGAAAAACAATATCGCTTTAATACTGCTGTCATTATTTATGATGGAAAAATACTTTCTCGTTACCACAAACAACAATTACCAAATTATGGCGTGTTCGATGAAAAACGCTATTTCACTGCCGGCACAAAAACTTGTGTAATAAACATCAAAGGAATTAAAACCGCAATCACTATCTGCGAAGACTTATGGCATAAAGAATCCGCTCTAGCAGCAAAAAAAATGGGCGCGCAATTAATCATTAGTATAAATGCTTCTCCATTTGATATACAAAAACCACTACTGCGTGAACAAATATTATCACGTCGTGCTCGTGAAAATAACCTACCAATTATTTACGTTAACTCTGTTGGCGGACAAGATGAACTTGTGTTTGATGGCGGATCTTTGGTTGTAAATTCTAAAGGCAAAGTAACACAACGTGCTCCATTTTTTGTTGAAAATTTAATGCTTATTGAAATAAAGGGGTCAAGAATAAAGGGGTCAAGTCTCATCTTAGAACAAGTTAAGATAACTTGTTCTAAGATGAGACTTGACCCCTTGGACCCCTTGGAACTGGTATACAAAGCTCTGGTTTTGGGTGTCAAAGACTATATCGAAAAAAACAACTTCAAAGGAGCTATCGTTGGCACTTCTGGCGGCATTGATTCTGCTTTAACCCTGGCAATCGCAGTTGATGCCCTAGGAAAAAATAGAGTTGAAGCGATTTATCTGCCATCACGCTACTCAAGCAAATTAAGCGAAAAAATCACCAAAGAACAAGCGAAGATTTTAGGGATAAAATACAATAAAATTTCAATTGAACCAATATTCAAAGAATTCTTAAGTAGCCTACCAAAAGAATGGCCCAAAACTCTTGGGAATTCAACCAAAGAAAATCTCCAAGCACGCTGCCGCGGCACTATGTTGATGGCCTTTTCAAATAAAAAAGGATTAATAGTATTATCGACTGGCAATAAAAGCGAGATGGCAGTTGGTTATGCAACTCTTTATGGGGATATGGTTGGTGGATTTTGTGTGCTCAAAGATGTTCCTAAAATGCTAGTATATCAATTAGCAGAATATCGCAATAAAATTTCTAAGGTGATCCCACAAGCAGCGATTACACGCGCACCTACAGCGGAGCTAGCCAAAAATCAAAAAGATGTTGATGACCTGCCACCTTATCCGATTTTAGATGAAATTTTAAAAAGATATATTGAGCTTAACCAATCGATCAAAAAAATCATTGCAGCTGGTTTTAATAAAACGCTTGTTACTAAAATAATTAATATGGTAAATAATAACGAATACAAAAGACGCCAAGCTGCTCCGGGAATAAAAATCACAACTAATGCTTTTGGCCGCGAACGTAGGTATCCAATTACTTCAAGGTTTGATAAAAAATAAACATCCTCCCAAACGCAATGAAAATCCCCATAGGACAGATCGTGTTTTGGATTACCACTTTTGTATCATTTCGCTCTTCGAGCTTGTATCGCTCTACATACAACAGCCCAGCCCTACGGTTCGCAAACAGCGCGAACCTTTGGCTAAAATAAATTTATCCACTTCGGAGCCGTAGATTTATTTTAAAATTTCGACGATTTTCCGTTGCATGTTGTAAGGACTTGACAGCTTATCTCCCCATCCACCAACCTTGCTCTCACTTTATCACCAACCACAACGTCCGCCGTTCTCTTAATCACTTTATCATCTTTACTAATCACAGCATAACCACGTTCAAGAGTCGCAAGTGGACTCACCATATCAAGCGCCACTCCAATTTTACTTAAGCGCTGTTGCCAACGAGATAATTGATGCTGCATCGCTAAATGCAACCTATGTTGAAACTCATCCAAACGCTGCATTCTTTCTGCTAAATAATATCGTGGATGACGCAATTGTTTTTTTAAATTCAATACTAACAAGTTAATTCGCTGCAATTTATTTTGCATTGAACCAATCAAGCGGCGCTTTAAATTTCCTAAAACATTGAGCCATTCTAGCACATTTGGCACTACTAATTCTGCCGCTACCGATGGTGTTGGTGCACGCACATCTGCAACAAAATCAGAAATAGTAAAATCAGTTTCGTGACCAACGGCGCTCACTATTGGAATAGTGCTTGCAAAAATCGCGCGCGCTACCGTCTCTTCATTAAATGGCCATAAGTCTTCAAGAGTGCCGCCGCCGCGCGCTAAAATTAACACTTCGCATTCCTTGCGCAGATTGGCTTTTTGCAAAGCAGTTATAATTTGCGTAGATGCTTCTTTGCCTTGAACTTGCACGGGATAAACAATAATCGCGGCGCTAGGAAAACGACGTTTGAGCACATTTAAAATATCACGAATTACCGCACCTGTTGGCGAAGTAATAACCCCAATAGACTGTGGCAACTTTGGCAACGGTTTTTTATATTTAATATCAAATAAACCTTCCGCCGCGAGTTTAGTTTTTAGCTGCAAAAATTTAGCGTGTAAAATTCCAACCCCAGCAAGTTCCATCCGCTGAACAATTAATTGATAATCGCCACGCGGTTCATATAAACTGACTTGTGCAGTTACGATTACGTGCGCACCGTTTTGCGGCTGAAACTTAAGCATTGTTTTACTTTGACGAAACATTACCGCTCGAACTTGTGCGGTTTCATCTTTAAGCGAAAAATATATATGACCAGAATTTGGCTCGGCGAGATTTGAGATCTCTCCTTCAATTAAAACACTGGCGAAATTGCCCTCCAAAATTTTTCTGGCAAGAGAATTGATCTGAGATACTTTTAAAATTTTTTGTTCTAGCATTTCTGGTTTGATTTTATAGATAAAATAATTTCTATTACTAGAAATTGGACAAATTTTACACTGTTATTATAAATGAAACAAAATTAGTAGTGGCATTGAGTATAGTACAATACTATTAAACCTTCTGCGAAACAGCGAGCGCGAGGGAGTCGGGGTTATGATTCGCGGGGCGTATGATACATGGAAGTAAAGGAATCAAGGCTTGCCCTCGGGCCAAGACCCGATGGGCAGGAAGCCGTCCCCAAGAAGCATAACCACGACTTCCGAAGCAATGAGCGTTTTGTGGAACCTCATATTTTACGTTTCGCAGAGGCTCTACTGAATAGTTACAAAATAAAAAACCCCGCATGTTATTGCAGGGTTTTTCTATAAAATCATGAACGTTTTTTACCTCTACATCATGTCGCCCATACCTCCCATACCTCCCATGCCTCCCATACCGCCACCACCATGACCACCACAACTCTCTTCTTTCTTGGGTGATTCTGAGATCATACACTCTGTGGTAACCATAAGACTGGCTATAGAAGCTGCATTTTGTAATGCTGTGCGCGTAACTTTGGTTGGATCAAGAATACCCATCTGCACCATATCACCAAATTCACCGGTAGCTGCGTTATAACCAAAATTACCTTTGCCATCAGCAATTTTATTAAGCACCACTGAAGCCTCATCACCACTGTTGCTAACAATTTGTCTAAGTGGCATTTCAAGTGCACGACGGATGATAGATATACCAGCATCTTGATCGTGATTTGCTCCCTTAAGATCCTTCAATCCTTGTAAAGCACGGATTAAAGCAACACCACCACCAGGAACAATACCTTCTTCAACTGCAGCGCGAGTTGCATGTAATGCGTCTTCTACTCGAGCTTTCTTTTCTTTCATTTCGATTTCAGTTGCAGCTCCAACTTTTATAACCGCCACTCCACCAGCAAGTTTAGCTAATCTTTCTTGTAGCTTTTCGCGATCATAATCAGAAGAAGTGTTTTCAACCTCTCGACGAATTTGTGTAATACGTGCTTCTATGTCTTTTTTCTCGCCAGCACCATCGATGATTGTTGAATTATCTTTGGTAATGACAATTCGCTTAGCATGTCCAAGATCTCCTAGCGCAGCGCCTTCTAGAGTTAAACCAACCTCTTCAGCTATAACTTTAGCACCAGTTAATATTGCTATATCTTGCAACATGGCTTTGCGACGATCACCAAACCCTGGAGCTTTAACTGCGGCAACTTTGACAATACCACGAATGTTATTGACAACTAATGTTGCTAAAGCTTCGCCTTCTACGTCTTCTGCAATAATAAATAACGGTTTGCCTGATTTAGCAACCCCTTCTAACAACGGTAACATTTCACGAACGTTAGAGATTTTTTTATCAACAATTAAAATATAAGGCGTTTGTAACTCAACACTCATATTTTGTTGGTTGTTAATAAAATATGGGGATAAATAACCACGATCAAACTGCATGCCTTCGACAGTTTCAAGCTCGCTTTCAAGACCTGAGCCATCTTCAACTGTAATTACGCCTTCTTTGCCAACTTTATCCATCGCA
>MGXJ01000048.1:0-930 GCA_001801345.1 Gammaproteobacteria bacterium RBG_16_37_9
TTTTTTCATAATCCATGTATTTTTTTACAACTTCTATTAATGATTCATAAACCTTGTAGCGCCGGTCCAATTGAACATCGATCTGTTTCTTATTGTTATTAACCGCCTCAATCATATGAATCAGTTTGTTATAAATCATTACAAACCAACCAAACACTAACGCCAATGCAATAATAAAAAGAAATAACATACTCATAAACACCTCCATTTTAAAAATAGCCAAACTACTAAACGCCCTCCTCGAGCAAAGCCCCAAGGATCCCTATGTTTCTGCCCCTATTATAACCTTAACTAATATTTATACAATTTCTGAATGAACGTTATCCCGAGCAGAAGCCCGTCATCCCGAGCTTGCGAGGGATCTCCTTGATGGAGATCCTACCCATGGAGATCCTTCGCTTGCTCAGGATGACGTCGTATCATCCCTCACTTCGTTTGGGATGACACAACGTCACTTTTCGTCCATTATGCAATCTCATTGCACATTGGACGAAAACATGTACCTAACACGCGCTTGAAGCTACTCACAAATGCCCACCCTGATATTCCAGCACCATTTTTAGCAACAACTCTTTAAATTTCCCCCCTTCTTCATAGACGCCGCACATCTGGTCAAAGCGACTAACATAAGAAAATATTTCATCCCACGGCAACATTTGATATTTCGACTGTTTAATTTTTACATGAGAAGTCGGTAGCAATTCTTCGGAATTATAAAATAGTTCTTCATACAACTTTTCACCAGGGCGCAACCCAATATAAACAATATTGACATCCTCGCCTATTTTTTTCCCAGAAAGATGAATCATATGTTCAGCCAAAGTTCTAATTTTTATCGATTCACCCATGTCAAGTACAAATATTTCACCCTCTTTGCCTAAAACAGTAGCCTGCAAAATTAATTGGGTTGCTTCAGGTATCGTCATAAAA
>MGXJ01000048.1:1104-1277 GCA_001801345.1 Gammaproteobacteria bacterium RBG_16_37_9
GTTGCGCCCATAATATTTACAGGATTTACCGCTTTATCAGATGAGATTAAAACAAAAGTCGCAACACCATTATCGGACGCGGCTTTAGCAATATTATATGTTCCTAAAATATTATTCCGTACTGCTGCCCGCACTTGGCTTTCCAAAAGCGGTACATGTTTATATGCCGCAGC
>MGXJ01000048.1:1421-1547 GCA_001801345.1 Gammaproteobacteria bacterium RBG_16_37_9
ATTATCGACAATAACTAATAACGATGGCGCCAAATAGGCTATTTGGCGACATAATTCAGAACCGATAGACCCGCCGCCGCCAGTAACAAAAATCTTTTTACCACTTATTGTTTTAGCAATCCCTTC
>MGXJ01000048.1:1588-2107 GCA_001801345.1 Gammaproteobacteria bacterium RBG_16_37_9
CTGAAACTTCACGCAAAGTATTAACAGTAACATTACCGCTAACCAGATCATTTAAAGCTGGTACAGTGCGAAACTCAACTTTTGCATCTTTACAATAATCTACCACTTTGCGAATAATCTCTGATTTTGCCGATGGCATTGCTATAATCACAAGCTCAATATCATACTTACTGATAAGTTCAGGTATTTTATCCAAGCTTCCCTCAACCCTAATCCCTTGAATTTCGCAACCAATCTTTGATGGATCATCATCCACCATCGCCATTACATTATAATTATCAACTGGAGTATTTCTCGAAAATTCTCGTAATAGCAAATCTGCAGCCTGACCCGCACCTACAATTAATGTACTTTTTCCCGTTTTAAAACCACCATGATAATAATTTTTAAACCAGCGATATAATAATCTTGTTCCGCCCAATAAACTTACCAATAACCACGCATAAATAGGAATAATAGAACGCGGTATTTTAAATGGAACAAAAAATAACCCAATTAAAGAAAATGCTGCGCCGATCA
>MGXJ01000048.1:2126-2549 GCA_001801345.1 Gammaproteobacteria bacterium RBG_16_37_9
AATTAAATCCGGCAGTGATGCAAAATTCCAAATGCCGCGATATAAACCGAAGAACCAAAAAACCAAAAACTGAACTATCATCAAAAAAGGCATTAAATATGTGGCGTGTAATATTTCTTGTTGAGGAATAAAACTAAGATTAAAGCGCAACCAATAAGCACCGTACCAAGCTATAGGTATAGCAAACAAATCAACTAATATAGTTATCAATCGCGACTTAAAAAAATTCATTATTTTTTTCATATAATTTTATCGCAAATACATTGGTTGCGTTTTTTCAATCAGTATATAATTTATTGTCAGCACAGCCACAACACCAATCAACAAAAATAATATATACTGCGGAAAATAGAATGCCAAAAAAGCAAAACTCACTAAAAATATGTTAATCGCTATAACTCCCAAAAGAATTCTCCCATGTGA
>MGXJ01000048.1:2702-3113 GCA_001801345.1 Gammaproteobacteria bacterium RBG_16_37_9
TTTATCACCTATTATCGCAAACAATACTACCAAGAAACCAAGCAAGGTACTACCAACATCACCCATAAAAATTTTAGCTGGTGGTTTATTCCATAACAAAAACCCTGCAACTATAACTGCCATAGACCAAATAATGGTTGCTAACTCATAGCCACCAACATGCCAAATAAAATAACCACCAAATCCCAAAACAAATAATGCTTCTATTGCTGCAATCCCATCAATCCCATCCATAAAATTGTACAAATTTGTTGACCATAGTAGTGCTAATGTCATAAAAACATAACCAAACCAACCCCAGTGAATTGTAATAATTCCTAAATCAAGCGAAGGAAATCCACCAATAACAATCAGACTGTAAATAGCCGCACTTAATTGGGCCAAAAATCGAAAAAGCGCCGCAAGCCCATA
>MGXJ01000048.1:3234-4480 GCA_001801345.1 Gammaproteobacteria bacterium RBG_16_37_9
TATAGCATGCGATGAACGCGGATTAGGATAATCGAGTAAGTTTTTCTTTATAGCATATGATCGAAATATCCCAACAAAAAGATATGATAAAAAACCCATTAGAATTAAAAATAGCCCAATCATATTTTCCGCATTCTACAATCGCCAAAATTCAATTTTATTTTTTTTCAGAAACTCTCTATCAAAAACGCTTTTAACATCTATAAGCAAGGCTGGTTTAGCTAATTTATTAATTATATTTTGTGGTGGCATGTCTAAATAGAATTTGTGAGCAACTGCTAGAATCATCGCATCAACATTCTTTATTTCAGACCAATCACTAAGATCAATGCCATACTCATGTTTAACTTCTTTGGGATCAGCTAAGGGATCATGGATCAAAACATTAATGTGGTAACTGCGTAATTCTGCGATAATATCCACTACCCGAGTATTTCTAATATCATTACAGTTTTCTTTGAATGTTAAACCTGCTATAGCGACAGTTGCACCATTAATCGATTTATTCATCTTTATCATTTTCTTGATCGTTTGCTCGGCTATATATTTTCCCATATTGTCGTTGATTTTTCTTCCCGATAAAATAACTTCTGGATATAAACCAAGAACATTAGCTTTATAAGTAAGATAATACGGATCAACTCCTATACAATGTCCGCCAACGAGTCCCGGTTTAAATGGCAAAAAATTCCATTTTGTTCCAGCTGCCGCTAAAACATCGCTAGTATCGATATCCATTTTCTCAAAGATAACTGCAAGTTCATTTATTAAAGCGATATTAATATCACGCTGAGTATTCTCAATTACTTTAGCAGCCTCAGCTACTTTTATGCTTGATGCTCTGTAAACTCCGGCAATCACTACACTAGCATAAACATCCGCAATAATTTCTAAGACCTTTGGATTTTGCCCAGCTACAACCTTACGAATATTCTTAAAAGAATGTTCTTTATCGCCGGGATTAATTCTTTCTGGAGAGTAGCCAATAAAAAAATCTTTACCGCATCTTAAACCAGAAAATTTTTCTAAAACTGGCATACATTCTTCTTCAGTAGCACCAGGATATACTGTTGATTCATAAACAACGATATCGCCTTTTTTCAGTTGCTTGCCAACAGTCTCGGTGGCGCCCAAAACACAACTCATATCCGGTTGTTTGGCATGGTTAATTGGCGTAGGAACAGCAATGATATAAAAATCCGCTTGCTTAAGATCATCTGGATTAGACGTAACCATTAACTTAGCT
>MGXJ01000048.1:4630-5564 GCA_001801345.1 Gammaproteobacteria bacterium RBG_16_37_9
GAAATTTTTCTTGTGTTTTTTTTCATTTTAATCCTCATTACAGAAACTATTTATATCGTAACTTCCATGGCCTCTAAAATAACCTTATTAACCTTATTAACGTCATATTTTTCTTCAGCAATACGTCGACTTTCCTTACCCATAGTCGTAATAATTTCTGGATGTAAAATAAACTTCTCCATCGCCTCTACTAAAGCATCAATGTTTTTTACCGGCACCAAATAACCATTAACTCCGTCGATAACTGTTTCTCGACAACCAGGAGCATCAGTGGTAATAATTGGCCTCCTCATAGCCATAGCCTCAAGCACTGCCCGAGATGTCCCTTCACGATAAGAAGGCAAAACAAAAACACTCACATTATTCAAAATCGATCTCACATCATCTATGCCGCTACTATAATCAACAATCTTTTCATCTACAAGCATCTTTAGCTCTTTCTCGTTCAAAGATGTAGGATTAGAATCTAAGTTTCCTGCTAAACAGAACACAGCATGAGGATAGCGCGCTTTTAATATTTTACAAGCTGATAGATATTCATAAATACCCTTATCTTTGATTAATCTAGCGGCCAATATAAACTTTGCCTCTTTAGGCACAGATTCAGAAACATAATAATCAAGATCCACTCCTGAGCCATTAATTAAAACTGTTTTTTCCTTATCTACAATTTTTTTATTCACAAACAAATTTAGATCATCAGGATTTTGAAAAAAAACTTTAGCATTAAATTTCAAAGCGATCTTATATAATATTTCTACCAAGACACGAAGTATTCTTATAGTAATTCCATTGCCAATAAAAATCGTTCCAAGACCGGTTATCATTGAATATATTTTTTTAACTCTAGCTAATCTGGCAGCAATCGATCCGTAAATAACCGGCTTGATGTTATAAAAAAACACCATCTCTGGTTTTTCAGCAACTAAAATTC
>MGXJ01000048.1:5729-6289 GCA_001801345.1 Gammaproteobacteria bacterium RBG_16_37_9
GATCTTTTATCAAGTTTAAGCGAAAATTAATTAAACCAAAAGAACTAGAACCAAATAGTAATATTTTCTTAGCCATTTTTTTCTAACCATGCTTGAAACATTAAAATATTCCACATTAGGTGCGACCAATCTCTTTTACCAGATAAATGTTCATGCCAATATTTTCTGATCATATCTGGCTGCAAATATTGTTGCTCTGCTAATTTACCTTCATCGATCAAACTCTCTGCCCAATCTTTTAAAGGACCTTTTAACCACATTCCTATAGGAGCACCAAATCCAACCTTTGGCAAATCTAAAAACTTCTCTGGTATAAATCGAGACAACAACTTTCTTAGCATATATTTATTTTTACGCTCATGTATTTTAGCAGCAAGCGGTAAAGACCATGCAAAGGAATAAACATTTGGATCTAAATAAGGTGTTCTTACCTCCAAACCAACATTCATAGATGCACGATCAACCTTTGTCAAGATATCTCCTGGTAAATAGGAAACAGTATCAGCTAACATCATCCAATGGACAAAATCATTATTATTTTGCCAATCGCTATTAATCAC
>MGXJ01000049.1:0-942 GCA_001801345.1 Gammaproteobacteria bacterium RBG_16_37_9
AAATAATGCGCTCTGGAAATAGTGGCAAAGTAATTTTAGATTGGGCGTAAAATAAGCATCATATCAAGCCTCACGATACTTTTACAAAAAAGCAGCACTACGTTTGATACATAAAATTATAAACAAAATTTGCTTAAAATTCATACTATTACAACCAACTTATAACTCAAAGCTAGCAAAGATACCATAATGGGATATACTTATATTTATAGTGTTCAAATGAGATGGATAAACACAAATAAAAACTGGTTTTTAAATTACATAAAATGGATAAAAAATACAAACAAGCTTCTATTTTGGCAGCAATACTTCTTATTGCCGGCTGTGGCTTGTCTGCAGTATTTACAGGAAACAAAAAAAATAATCACAATTCTTCGAAAAACAACCTTCTCAAGAAAGTTATTTTTCATAAGAACGAAAAAAATTATTTAAATACATCTACGAAACAAAACAATCAATCTTCAGATAACGACACATCTTCAGACAACAATACATCTAAAGGTAGCAACAGACCTAAAAAAAATGAAATGGCTGACAACTATGACATATTTAGGGTAGAAACCGAATTCAAAAAAAATATTGGTAATAGTTACCTGCCTTATTTGCAAGTTGGGGGCGTACGTTTTTTTCATGTAGGAGATGCTGATTTAGGTGGCGGCGGAGACTTATTCATCCCTATTTGGCAAACACATAACAAGTTGTTTTTTACTGACGCAAGATTTTACGATCGCACGGGCGGAGTTTTTGAAGGGAATATTCATTTAGGTTATCGTTATTTAATGCCGGAAGAGCAACGTTTATATGGAGTTTATGCTGCTTTTGATCGCAGGCGTTCTGGGCTCGGCAATTATTTTAACCAACTGACCTTGGGTGGCGAATGCTGGATTAAAAATTGGTTTATTGGTGGTAACGTTTATAAACCAATTGGAAAAACATCAGTTA
>MGXJ01000049.1:1101-12436 GCA_001801345.1 Gammaproteobacteria bacterium RBG_16_37_9
TATTATTTTGATGATAAAGATACAAATTCTGTTTTAGGTCCAAAAGCAAAACTAACTTATGATTTTTCTTTGAATAACAGCAAAAAGATATTAGGAATATTTGATAAAATTGGTTTTGAGACGGGAATACAAAACGATAAACCCAGAGGTACAACTTGGTATATAAGCTTAAACGCCAGATTAGGGTTATCTGCAAAAAATGATTCTGCATTGCAAGGCGTAGCACGCCATATGGTTGATCTTGTGCGTCGTGACGTGGATATTGTTACTAGAGATGCGTCTAAGAAAAAAAATATGCTTGCCGTTGATACAAATGGTGATCCCATTCAAATAAAAACAGCACACAATCAAGCGGAATTAGAATATGCTACTTTAAAAGACCATATTATTCCTGATTTAGATTTAGTTTCTTACACAAACAATACGTTCGATAATGTAGAAACTCATCTTATTTTGGATGATGATTTCATTGTTAAATCTCCCGATACAGGGAAAATCTATGAAGTACCGGTAGCGGCATCAGATTTTAAATCTAAGCCTAGTATGCCGTCATTGTATAAGGCAGAAATAGAGCGTAAGGCGAAAATATGCCCTAGGGATATAGAAATAAAAGCAAAAGGCGAAATGAGTTCGACTGGATTTATGGGTAAAGTAACAACGGTTCACAGAGGCCATCCAGTGGTTGTAGCCCCACCACCAGTTGTTGGTGGTGGTGTTGGCGGTCCTGCTGCTGTAGCCCAACCACAAGGTCCTGCTGCTATAGCCCAACAACAAGGTATAGTTGGTCCTGCTGCTATAGCCCAACAACAAGGTATAGTTGGTCCTGCTGCTGTAGCTCAACAACAAGGTATTGTTGGTGGTCCTGCTGCTGTAGCCCAACCACAAGGTCCTGCTGCTGTAGCTCAACATCAAGGTATTGTTGGTGGTCCTGCTGCTATAGCCCAACCACAAGGTCCTGCTGCTATAGCCCAACCACAAGTTCCTGCTGCTATAGCCCAACAACAAGGTATAGTTGGTCCTGCTGCTATAGCCCAACAACAAGGTATAGTTGGTCCTGCTGCTGTAGCTCAACATCAAGGTATTGTTGGTGGTCCTGCTGCTGTAGCCCAACCACAAGGTCCTGCTGCTGTAGCCCAACAACAAGGTCCTGCTGCTATAGCCCAACCACAAGGTCATGCTGCTGTAGCCCAACAACAAGGCGTTGCCGATCCTGCTGCTACTGCTGTAGCAGGTGGTGGTGGTGGCGGCGCTCAACTTGGTGGCGGCGGTGGCAGCAGCGCAGGTTACGACGAATTATCTAGTGCGGCATACAAATTTGCATCTGTGATAAAAGAATGTGGGGTTAACTATAATGATGACCTATTGAAAGCTATGTTGGTTGTGGCACGCAAGCATACTGCTAATAGTGGCTCCGTTGAAGCGATTAAGAAAAATTTAGAAGATATCTTATATATTGATAGGGGTTCATCTATATCTAAAGGATCTGGATCTACACCCGTTTCTATGGGTATTTATACAGCAATAACGCTTACAGTAATGCATGATAAAAAAATACGCCAAGGAATGAGAGAGGTAGAAATAAGTAGAAGAATGGAAAGTATAAGCAGTTTCGCACAGACTGTACTAGATGCAGCAAGCACTAGAGCTGGGATACCTCCAGGCACGTATAAAATCGAACAGCCCAAACGGCAAGCTCCGGAATCTTATTAGAGTTTATTAATTAGTCCTAAGAAAAACCTTTAATTTCCTAAATTCTTCTATAGTCAAAGAATCTCTGCTAATTGGCACAGAAATCTTTAGCCGTTTGTCCACTAAAACAAAATTAACTATAATCAAATGGTTAGAAACAAAAACAGGATAATTAATAAAGCCTATAACTACATCACCAGAATATTTTTTTAAATACCAACTACTATCCACACCAACATTTGGACCAAATTCAATTATGGCGTAAGTAACATTTCTAAAAACGTAAGTTTTTATAATTATGATCAAACTTATTAAACTAAAAAATATAAGCGCTATTTTCACTGCCCAGAAGATAAATGTAAAATAAACGCAAAAAATAGCTCCACCATGAATAAACAAAAAAACAACCCCTAAACCAAGTGAAGTTTTTAACTGAAATCTTGAGCACAGTAGGTTCATTTAATGGAAAATGTGATAAAATTCACATTATTAACCAATAAATAAAAGGAAACAATTATGAACAAAACCCTAAAGGAAAAACTACTAGTAAAGGACAAATGGATTCGCGGATTATTAATGTTAATGTTTATATTGATTAAATATAGCGTTTCATGGCTAATCATCATAATTCTACTATTCCAATTTATAACCAACCTGTTGTTTGATAAACCAAATAGCAGGCTTTTAGAGTTTTCTAAAAATCTAAATATTTATCTCCTACAAGTAGCGAATTTTTTGACATTTAACTCTGAAACCAAGCCATTCCCATTTACTGATTGGCCAAAATAGAAAAGGTAGCCGCAGGCTTCAGCCTGCGTTGCCAAAAAGCGCAGACTAAAGCTTGCCCCGTTAGGTTTCTAAACGGGGTCTGCGGCTACCAAGAACGCTAAATATTTGTATAAATAAATCCTGACGTTAAAATTTCAGTAGAACAAGAGGTGTCGTGAAAAATTATTCTCTTTTAGTTTTTGATTGGGACGGAACCTTGGTTGATTCCGAAGCACTAGCCGTTAACTGTATACAAAAAGCTGCGGCTAACCTTGGTTATCCCGTTCCAGAAGCAGCAACTATTCAACAACATTTTGGTATGTGTTTAGAAGGAATCTGTGAACAATTATTTCCCGAAAAAAGTCTTGCTTTATTTGATGAGATATTTAGTGTTCATGACTGCCTGTATGAAGAAAATCAAAACGGTGATCTTTTCGAAGGCACCATAGAAACTCTAACCCACTTAAAACAACAAGGATTCACTTTGGCAGTTGCTACTAACAAACCACGCGCAAGGTTTGAAATAGATTTAACCCTTTCAAACACAAGAGAACTTTTTTCTGCTACACGCTGCCCTGAAGATGGCGAGGCAAAACCTCATCCACATATGTTAATGACTTTACTTGAAGAATTAAAACATCACCCCCAAGATACTCTTATGATTGGTGACTCTATTTTTGACATGCAATTTGCATCTAATGCTAACGTTGATGCTTTAGCTGCGTGCTACTCGCAGAACAAAAAAGAACTATTGGCTGCATTTAATCCAGTCAAATTTATCAGTGACATTCAGGAGCTAAAGCATATTTTGAATTTTAAAAACAAAACAACCCTGCCTCTATGAACAATACCTTTGACGCCATAAAAATATCCGACAAAGTTTATTGGGTTGGAGCAATCGATAACGAAATCCGTGACTTTCACGGTTACAATGCCTCTCGCGGCACTACTTATAACGCCTATTTAATCCTGGGCGAAAAACCTGTCCTTATCGATACAGTAAAAGCACCATTTTTTTCCGAAATGATGGCACGAATAACATCAATTATTGATCCAAAAAAAATATCTTATATTATTTCTAATCATGCAGAAATGGATCATTCTGGATGTTTACTACCAACTATCGAAATCATAAAACCAGAAAAAGTCTTCGCATCAAAAATGGGAGCACTAGCTTTAAAAGCCCACTTTCATCAGCAACTTGATCTAACAGAAATCAACCACGGAGAAAAATTCTCTTTAGGAGATGCTACCTTTACCTGTATTGAAACGCGCATGTTGCATTGGCCTGATAGCATGTTCACCTATTTTGCTAACGACGGCATTTTATTCTCACAAGATGTATTTGGCATGCATTTGGCAACATATAAAATATTAGCCCAGCAAAATGAACGTGTTGTTATGCGTTATGAAGCCATGAAATATTTCGCTAATATTTTGTTACCATACACATCTTTCGTTACTAAAATCTTAGATACGCTTCCAAATTTCGGCTTTGATATAAAAATTCTTGCTCCAGATCATGGTCCTATTTGGAATACTGCTAGTGATATTAATTGGATTATGGACTTATGGCATAAGTGGACGCAACAAAAATCAACAGAAAAGGTAGTTATTTTTTACGATACTATGTGGAATAGCACCGCTAAAATGGCCAATGCTATAGCCGATGGTGTCATGGTAGAAAATACCTTAGTTAAAGTAATGCCATTGTCAGTTTCTCACCGCAGTGATATTGCGACTGAATTGCTAGAATCTGGAGCATTGGTTATCGGTTCACCAACCATAAATCAACAAATTTTTCCCACTGTAGCTGATATTTTATGTTATTTAAAAGGATTAAAACCCAAAAACTTAATTGGTCAAGCTTTTGGATCTTATGGCTGGGGCGGAGAATCGATAAATATATTACAAGAAGAGTTAAAAAACATTGGGATTAAATTATTTGACATTCCGATTAAAACCTTATACGTCCCAAATGATAACTGCTTGGCAGCCTGCAGAACCTTGGGTCAAAATATTGCCAAGGAGTTAAAAAACAGTTCATAAAAATGAACCAACTTTTCAATCTTAAAACTATCTGGAGAAACTATATGAAAAAATATTCTTGCAATGTTTGTGGCTATATCTATGATCCAACTGTAGGTGATCCTGATAGTGGGATTGAACCTGGAACTTCATTTGAAAGCTTACCTGAAAATTGGGTATGCCCAATATGCGGTGTCGGCAAAAATGAGTTTTCGGTTTGTGATAAATAAAGGAAACCCTAATATGTCGTTCCCGCGAAGATGACAAAAAAATATGAGTGTCATCCCAGCAGGGACTGCTGGGATCCAGTTACATGGATGTAATATGTTCAGTTCGGAACATTCGCATCCGTGCGGCTGGATCCCCGTTTCCTACGGGGATGACAGAAAAAAGACGTAGGGATCTGTCAGAGTCAAAGTATAAATTCAATTAGCGAAGGGTACCATCATGGCAACATATTGTATCGGCGATATCCAAGGCTGCTTCGACGAACTCGAACAATTACTACGTATAATTAACTATGATCACAACAAAGACCATTTATGGTTCGTTGGTGATTTGGTAAATCGTGGCAAAAAATCATTAGAAGTTCTGCGCTTAGTCAGCACACTGCCTAACACTAAAGTGGTCTTGGGAAATCATGATTTACACTTGTTAAATTTTTATAACAAAATCGTGGATTTTGAGACCAGCCACTTAGAACAGATCTTAATTGCACCTGATGGCCAAAAACTAATAAACTGGTTGCATATGCAACCCTTGCTCTACTATAACCAAAAATATAATTGCGCATTAGTGCATGCTGGAATTTACCCTGGTTGGGATTTACAAAGCGCCATGATCTATGCCAATGAAGCTGAAAAAGCACTACGAGGAGAAAACTATATCGACTTCCTAAAAGTCATGTATGGTAACGAACCAAATATTTGGCATGATAATTTATCTGGCTTTGAAAGATTACGCTTTATTGTAAATGCTTTTACACGTATGCGTTTTTGTAATCACCAAGGAAAGCTAGAATTTAATAACCCGGATAAAATCGATACTGCACCGCAAGGATATATGCCATGGTTTAAAATTCCATGGCGTAAAACTAAAGATATAAAAATTATTTTTGGACACTGGGCGGCCTTAGGAGGCAAAACCGATGAACCAAACACCTATGCATTAGATACTGGCTGCGTATGGGGCAGAAGCCTAACTGCACTAAGATTAGATGATGACGTGAGATTTAGCTGCCAGTGCTTACAAAAACAAGCTTAATGGATGTCATCCTCGCACCTCACTCTTGTCATCCTCGGACCTCACTCTTGTCATCCTCGGACGAAGATCCGAGGATCTCATGATCGTATGCTAGATCCTCGGGTCAAGCCCGAGGATGACAACTAAAAAGCCCCGAGGATGACAACTAAAAAGCCCCGAGGATGACAATATAAGAGAGTTCTTCGGATCTACGCTTCGCTTGTCCGAGGATGACAATTAAAAAGCCCAAGGATGACCGCCCATTAGATACCCCCCCGTGCCTCTTTGCATAAATTCATTTTACGAAGGGTATGTTAAAAATGCACCGCCAATCCCAAGCTAACCTGATGCGCTCCAATATTACCAAGCTTATAAGTGTATCTATTGGTATTATCTTTTCCGCTAACTTTATTATATCTACTGTAAATATACTCGGTGCGCAAGCTAAAAGTATCACTCATAAAAAACTCAGCACCAAGACCAGCGCGCCAACCAAAATTGATTTTATTCGTAGTACTATTAAAAGCGCTACCAGAATCTGCTAGCTTTAACTTAACCAAGCTAGACCCAACACCTAAACGCCCATAAAACAAATTCCCGGCCTGTGTCAAATATCCTGGAATAATATCAAATCCAACAAGTATGGGCTGCTTAACCGTCATTTTAGTAGTGCTGGTTGTTGTGGTAATATCTTTACTTAACATATTCAAAGCCAAACTTAACTCACTACCAATATAAAAGTGGCTAAAGTTAGTGCCAACCCCGCCATAAATTCCACCGCCATAATTAATTGCATTTTTACTCTGGGCGTCAGCAGCAATAATGGATACACCATTATCTGTAACTTCTGGCTTTAAAGTCGTTAAACCAGCACCAAGATTCATGCCTAAATACCAGGCTTTGTTTGTCTTTGATACCATTGCTGGCACGGCAAAATAACTTTCTTCCCCTTTTGGCTCAGGACCGCTAATATCTCCCTGCTGATTGAAAGTACTAAGTTCTTCATCGGCAAAAACTGGAGATACAATTAACGTCGTAATTAATAAACTTTTTATGATTGGTTTTAGCATACAAACTCCATATGACTGCTTGTTTTAGATGTTGCTAATGTTAGCGCATGTCTTCTAGAATAGCAACGGATTGAGGAGAAACAACGGGCGCGTCATTAGAAATTTACGATAAATAATATTTTTGAAAATATTATCATGATAGCTCTGATTGGTAACTGCGGGCGGTAGCCGCAGACCCCGTTTAGAAACCTAACGGGGCAAGCTTTAGTCTGCGCTTTTTGGCAACGCAGGCTAAAGCTTGCCCCGTTAGGTTTCTAAACGGGGTCTGCGGCTACCAACGCGCTACCTAGTTTATATCTGATTAATACTATTCTAATAATGCGAACCTAGGAGAAAGGCGATGGTTATAAACAACAAAATTGTAATAATACCCACTTGTGATTCAGTATTAAAAAAAGCACAAGAACTTTCCACACACCTACGTTTGCCACTAATTACACAAAACCAACTTATTAATAATTTTGCTTTCTTGCTAGCTGTTACTCCAGATCATCTAGAACTACGAGAAAATAATGTTAAAAACTCTAAACCAATTTTTGTTGATTTTCTTGCTGCCAGCTTAAATTGGCGCATAAAACACGGCGGAGGGAAAAAACAATTAATCGCTAAAGCCATTGGCATCAAAGGAAGTAAAAAACTACATGTTATCGATGCAACTGCTGGTTTTGGCATAGATGCATTTGTTCTTGCTTCTTTGGGATGTGAAGTGGTAATGCTAGAACGCTCGCCTATAATTGCTGCCTTATTAGAAGACGGTCTAAAACGTCTTAAAAAAGATCCTAAAAATCAAACCTTGAAAATAAGCTTACAAACCGAGCAATCTGCTACTTACATCAATAAACTAATCAAAGAAAATAGAGAGAAACCAGATGTAATATACCTAGACCCCATGTATCCAAAAAGATCAAAAAATATCTTAAACAAAAAAACCATGCGAGTTTTACATGAAATAGTAGGAAACGATGATGACGCATCAGAACTGCTAAATCTTGCTTTAAATTGCGCAAAAAACCGCGTTGTCGTCAAAAGACCAAATTATGCTGACAACTTGGGATTGTTAAAACCCGACTTACAATTTTCCTCGAAAGGAAGTTGCAGATATGATATATACTTTCCAAAAACCAAATAAGGAGTGTTAATGCTCACCGCTTCAACTGATTTTCCAATGCCAATCATTACTCCGCGATTGTTATTATGCCAACCGGTTGCATCTGATGCCAAAAAATATTTTGATGCGGTAACAGAATCCATGAATGAAATTACCCTATGGTTACCGTGGGCCAAGCATTATCCAACTATGATCCAAGTTATGGAATATATCAAAGAATGTAATAATAATTGGATTACAAAAAACAATAGTAATTTTGGCCTACCCCTTTGGATTTTTGAAAAAAACAGTAGCGAATTTATCGGTAATATTATTATATGGAATATTGCCTGGGATATCCCTAAGTTTGAATTTGGTTATTGGTGTCGCACTTCGCAAACTAAAAATGGATATATTACAGAAGCAGTTAATGCTTTGACGCAATACTGTTTTAGGCAACTAGGAGTAAAACGCATTGAAATTCGCTGTGAAATAAATAATACACGTGCTCAACTAGTGCCTAAACGCTTGGGTTTTGATTTGGATGGAATTTTACGCAATAGCACTATTGCTGTCTCTAATGGCGCGCTTACCGACACCGTACTTTTTTCCTGTATTGATCCAAAAAATTTGCCGATACTGGATATAAAATGATAATGAGCCAAGTCAACCTTTTTTGCTTAAAACTATATACCCATCTTCCCAAATCGTTTCGTAGCTACCATCGGGCTTTTTACATCGATCAATATATTCATCTATTTTTTTATAGATATCGGTTTTTTTATCATTAGTTAGTTGATTAAATGCTTCTGGAGCAAAGCAATTATCAATTGTAAATGCTTTAACTATTTTTTCAAAACCTTTACGTTTTGGAAATTTAAAAAAACTTTGAACAAATGAAATTTCATATTGAATACCCTGTCTATTCAAAGCAAGCTCAATTTCCTTGCTATTCAAATAATCTGATTTGATGGCTAAGTGTAGATCTGCCCATCCGCCCCTTGGAGCTAGCAGGACTATCAATGCCTTTCCATTTGGTTCTATGGAATCATATATTTTTTTCAAGAAATAATCCCATTGATCACGTTTAACATAATAAAGGACATGTGAACAAAGAATAAAATCGTATAAATCATGAAGTTTAACGTTCTGAAAATTTTCAATAAAAGTTATGTAGCCACGACCCTTATGTTTTATTTGGTAAGCTTTGATGGGTTCAACAACAGCTGTTTTAGAAAAACTTTTTGCAACCTTTTCTGTTGCATAACCAGGACCAGGACCAATTTCTAAAAATTTATTTTTATGCGATATTTTTAGAAGTATTTTGGCTTCAATAAACAGTAATTGATTCTTAATTTGAGTGGTATTGTTAATAAAAAGAGTTTCAATACTCTCATATTCATTTTCTCCAAAATTACTATTAAGTAATTCACCTTCTGCTTTTGTTCCGAGAATGCCTAACAAGAAAACAACAAGGATATTCCAAGAGATATAATTTAATTTAGTATATTTACCAGAATTTATCATAGATTCGCCGCCTTACAAAGACTATCAATATCGGTTTTTAAAATTATTTTTAGATATCCCGGCACCTCTTCTTCTACAAAGTCCTTACCAGAAAATAGATAAAGCTTAGTAAAACCACTCTCATGTAACTGTTTTGCAAGTTCAATGCCGCTTATATTATTACTACCAAAATCGTTATCCATAAAAATCCTAGTATCTTTATCATAGTGAGATATATTATCCAAAAAGCGCATAGGATTATAATATTTATCTACAGTTTTATTGTAGTTCTTTAAAAAAGCCTCCACAGAATTAACCAAGGCCGCATTATCATCAATTATAACTATATCAATCTTCGTAGGTTTATCAACTTTAACACATGTTTTACTAACTTCACAGACCTCAATTGATATATCTGAAGCTAATTGCTTGGGTAAAATCTTTATTCCACTTTTAATTGCAAGTTTACGCACTTCTATTTCAGCATAGTGGCTTGTTACTAACACAGCCCGTTTGACATTGGCTTTTTCTATAATATCTATCCCATTTAAATCTTGTTTTAGCAGCTCAAAGTCGGTTAATAAAAATACCTTTTCTTTTTCAGAAAAAGCATTAACAAATTCAATGGCTTGGTTACCCACAAGGAAATGCTTCAACTGCACCTCATTTAAACGATCTTTAAAACGCGAATCCCAGGCACCATGGATAGACTGATCATCATCTAAAATAACTATTGTATCTCCTTTGTTTACTTTAATCTCTTTTGCTACCCAGTTAGGAGCTTCAATTGTGGGGAAGGTTAAAGTCATTTTAGTTCCTTCCCCTAGTTTAGAAGTAATAGCAAGTTTACCTTGATTGTGTTCTAAAGCCTCACGTATCTGAGTAAGTCCAATACCATGCCCCTTCTTCTTATCAGTGCCTACAACTGCATTATTTAGAATTTTATCGACTATTTCCTGAGGTAGCCCTTTGCCATTGTCTTGAACAATAATTTTAATATTATTTTTTTCTATACTCAAACCTAAATGTATTATTCCCTTTTTTCCCTCTAAAGCCTCTACTGCATTATTAACCAGATTAGATATCATCCGTTTAAAAGCAGATGATTGTACCTTAATAAAAATAAACTTACATTCATGACAAAAATCATCAGAAAATTTAATATCCATTTCCTTATACTGATATTTCTTATCACTCAAAATTTGTGATAAAACCAAAGCAATCATAACAGGCTGTGGTTCTTCTTCTATTTCTAGTATTTTTGTGTCGTCTTTTTCATATCTACTTAATAAATTATTAGCAATATCAGCAATATTTATAGATGCGTCTCGTAAGGGTATACGAATCTGCTCGGGAATATCTTTTTCATAGGACTTTATTATCATTAATAGACTAGCAAGCGGTGAACGAATGTCATGAACTACTTGGTCAACAACTTTCTTGAACTGCTCTTGTTCTTCCAATTTTACTCTTTGTCGTTCGGCTTCAAGTTTTAAAAGTTCAGCATTTTTCTCCACCGTAATGTCGGCTGCAGTACAGAGAACCCCAATGCTTTTTCCATTGCTGTCATATAGAGGACCTTTAAACACAGTAAAATATTTAGTTTCTCCAGTAGTAAGATTCTTAGTCAGCTCTTCTTTAGAGATTATTCTCCCAGTTTGCATCACCAAATTATTATGCTTAACTGCATTTTCTGCCATTTCAAATGGAAAATAGTCATATGGTGTTTTACCAATAAAATCGGTAATAGATTTGCCGCCAATGGACTTTATATTATGCTGATTTGCTCCCATAACAGCGTTATTCTCATCAAACCAATAGAGATTCGTTGGAGTAATATCAGCGAGTTCTTTAAGGGTTGCAAACACTTCTTTTCTTGCAAGTCCTGTGCAGCGCTGTATAAGAATAAGTAAAATTGCTAACGGAGATTGCGTATCATAAGCAG
>MGXJ01000049.1:12490-14717 GCA_001801345.1 Gammaproteobacteria bacterium RBG_16_37_9
ATTCGGTTTCAATACGCAGGCGTTCAGCTTCTTTACGATCAGTGATTTCTATAGATGTTGCAATTATTCCAACAACATTTGTTCTGCTATAATTAAATAATGGCGCTCTTGTTGCTAAAAACCACCTCCTTTTTCCTGTTTCTATATCTATTATTGATTCCTCAGATGCAATTAGTTTTTTTTCTTGAACTACTTGTTTTATTTTATCCATCATGGGATCAGCAACATCTTTGGGATAAAACTCATATGGAGTTTTACCGATAACCTTCTCCCTAGACATGTTCGCGCCGATAGCTTGAAAAATCAAATCATTGCCACCTAGCGCAACGCCATTTACATCTAACCAAGATATGGGCGCTGGAATTAATGGGGCAAATTTTTCAAGTTCATTAAATATTTTAGGTTTATTTTTCATTGTTCTTACCTCATGTTATATATTTAACTTCGCAGCTTTAAAATACCCATCTATTACTTCTTCAGTAATAGATGGCCATACAAAACCTAATTTTCTTAGAACATACTCTGTTTTGTTTTGCAAAATTTCAATTGGAGTCATGTCACGCTTTTCCCAACTATCTAACCAACCCTGATATAACAAAAACCTTACTATCGAATCATAATGACGATAATCTTTTGCATATTGAGCAACACAATCAATAAATGTATCTACTGATGTTATCTCTAACCCGTTATTTTTTAAAACGCCCTCCATATCATATAGATGAGGATTAAAAACATGATAAGTTTGGTTGCTCAAAGATTTCTTATCAAAAATTTTTACTATCGCCTGGGCCGTCAGATCAGTCTGAGATATTTCTACCTTATTAATTATTTCGTTTGTAGCACGCTTCATTGTAAATAAACATTTTAACCAATTGTAAAAGGCATTATCCTCTATGTTTTCTTGTGTTCGATATTTTTTAAGCATAAAAGCTAAATTTCCAACGCGATAAATATTACAATTCAACCCCGAATACTGATATTTAGTTACCTGATGTTCTCCCAACAATTTCGTTTGCGCATAAACATTATTCAATATCTCTGTAGGAATTGGTAAATCATCTTCAGTACAACTGGATATTGTATCGTTCAATATAGATAAATAAGTTAATACCCCAGTCGTTGAAATATAGTGAAAATCTTTTAGCTTGGTCAACTTAGCAAATTCAAGAAGATTTATTGTAGCTTTAACATTTGCAGAATAAAATTTATCATATTCTCCATAATGTTTTACTAATGCTGCCGCATGAATTATACTATCAACTTTCGCCGTTAAATTCTGATAATCGATTTGTGACAACCCTAAATAGTCTTGCTCAATATCTGCATTAAATATAAATATACGGGTATTTATGACTTTATTTAAATCCTTGTCAAAATAAAATCGATACCTTTTATTTATTCTTTCTATTGCATCTGCTTGCGAAATTGATCGTATTGACAAGTAGATTTTATAATTCGTCAATTCTAGGAGCTGATTTAAAATATTACTGCCCAAAAAACCTGTTGAACCAGTTAACAAAACACCTGAAATTGGTTTCATTAAAGATACATTCACACGTAACTTCTCAACTGATTTAAGATAATTAAGATTTGATAGCACTTTTTTCTTAATTGGCACATCAATATCTTGTTTCTGCTTATAAGCAAGCTTCACTTGTTCTAACTTTTGTTGCAGGAATCCCTTTCTGAATATAGAACCATGTGCAATTTTCCTAGGGGTTCTTAGTTCAAAAATATCTGCTATTTTAATGGCAAAATTTTCTTGTAATATCGATACTAACTTTATAGCTTGGATTGAGTTTCCTCCAAGCGAGAAAAAATCATGATCTAATCCAATTTTTTCAAGATTTAAAATTTTCTTAAATGCCTCACAAACCAATTGTTCTTGTTTGCTTTTTGGAGCAATGTAGCTATTTTTGTCAATAAATTCTGGTTTTGGCAAAGCCTTTCTATCTAATTTCCCATTTTTTGTTAGTGGTAGTTTTTGAATATATACAAAAACTTGAGGAATCATATGATGGGGCAATTGTTTCGTTAGATAATCTTTTATTTTTTGTTCTTCCAGTTTTCTATTTGACATATAGTAAGCAATTAAATGTTTATTACCAGATTCCTCGCTTACAGTAACTATTGCTAGGTTAATCTCTGGATAATTAATAAGCTTATTTTCTATTTCTCCAAATTCTATACGATGTCCCATTATTTTTATTTGAAAATCTTTGCG
>MGXJ01000049.1:14882-16990 GCA_001801345.1 Gammaproteobacteria bacterium RBG_16_37_9
AACTAACTCACCAATCACGCCGGCAGGGAACGGGTTTAAATCATCATCTACTACATAACATTTAGCATTGTTAATTGCCTTACCTATTGGAATATTATCGTATGGTTTATCAACCATAAAATCTGTTACATGCACAGTTGCTTCAGTAGGCCCATATCCATTTATCACTCTATAGGGCTGATTAATAAATTTTTCTAGCTTTTCTCCGATAACAATTAAATAAGATAAATTAGTGTTTTTAAATTCGAAAAAAAGCTCCGCCAGTTTAGTAGGTAAAAAAGCATAATTAACATGATGCTTGTAAAAAAAATCGTTTACTTGCTCTGGAACAAACTTAACCTTATCCGGCATAATGTGTAAAACTCCACCAGACAATAATATTGTATATATTTCAGTAACTGATACGTCAAAACCAAGTTGAGCACATTGACTGCCAATACTTTTGCTATTTAATCCGCAATAGTTAATTAGATACATTACATAATTAACGACGCTATGATGTTCTACTGCAACCCCTTTGGGATTGCCAGTGGTGCCACTAGTATAGATCACATAAATTAAATTGCTGCTAGTTACATTTATTCGAGGATCTAATACGTCTTCATTAGATAAACATTGTTGAAATTCATCTGAATCTATTTTTATTACTCTATTCCCCTGTGCTTTGTATTCGTTATTTTTTCCTTCAATAATTATTTTCGCGTCTGCATCTCTTAAAATATATTCTATCCTTGTTCTCGGATAACCCGGGTTAATTGGCACATATGCTGCTCCTGTTTTCATTACAGCTAGCGCTGATATTATTATATGCTCATCTCTCTCTAATATTAAAGCTATTAGGTCATCTGGTTTGATGTCATTATTTTTTAAGATATAGTTTGCTAGTTGGTTAGCTTTATTGTTTAGTTCTTTATAGGTGAACTTTCTACCCTCACACACCAATGCAGTATCATTAGGTGTCTTTAGTACCTGTTCTTCAAATATTTGATGGATTGTTTTGTTGGTTGGACAATCTTTTTCGGTCTTATTGTAATTAATTATAAGACGCTGATACTCCTTGTGATTTAAGTAATCTAAAGTCCTTTTATAAGGATTTTCTAATACTTGTTCTATAAAAAATAGTAACTTACTTAGCACTTGAGAAATCGTTTCTTGGCTAAATAATTCCCCAGCATACTTTAATTTTATCATCAGAGTTTGCTTTTTTTCATAGACTACAACCGCCAACGGGTAATCCACTTTAAAATTTTGCTCCATATTATAGAATTTTATATTTCCGTCGTACCTTGGTAGCGGGTAATTCTCATATATCAATAGGCTGTCAAACAGTCTTTCACCATCTGCTTGAAGACCAGCTAAGCTCGTATTACTTCTATTATTGATTTCATTGATTGAATTTTGAATGACCTTTATCTGCTCTAGAAGACTTAGTTTATTATCATGTATAAACACTAGTGGCAGCGTGTTTATAAATAGTCCTACAGAGTCTTCTATACCATCCACTGGAATGTCTCTTCCCGAAACCACTGTTCCTGCCACTGTAGTATTACTAGCACTATATATATGCAAAATCTTATGCCATGCATACTGTATCATTGCGCTAAGAGTTATTGCATTTGTTTGACAAACTTCTTTCAGCTTATCAAGCTTTTGCCCAGTTATGATTGCATATTGCTCTTGTTCTTGCGCTACCTGCAGATGATATTTTATTTGGGTATTTCGTGCTGTTGTCTTTAACAATGATTTTAAATCTACTCTATCTTCTATTTGTTTTAAGCAATCGCTCCAATACAGTTGATTCTCATTTTTATGCGCTTGTAAATATTTTTGGACTTTCTTGTAAATTACATCTTCAGATATTTGCGGCAGATGATTTTCCAGCAGCTGAGAATATATTTCATGCAAGCTGCTAAGCAATAGCGAAGCGCTCCAAGCGTCCAAAATTATATGGTGAATAATACATAAACAATAGTAATTGTTCTCAGAGAACTTAATCAGATAAATCCTGATTAGACTTCCTTTTCGTAAGTCGTAATGCTCGCGCCGACCTTTTGTTGTTATATTGGTTATTTGATATTGGCACTCATAATCGGTTTTTATATTTAAAT
>MGXJ01000049.1:16998-20489 GCA_001801345.1 Gammaproteobacteria bacterium RBG_16_37_9
TCTATATATCTAAATTTTAGTTTCTGATTTTTATCTATAATTTGTATTAGTTCCTTACCCCATGCAAATTTCAATCTTAAACTCGGGTATTTTTTTTGTACTAATTCCCAAGCCCTTCTAAATTTGTTTTCATCTATTGGCGATTTATATTGCCAATAGAATTGTAATAAATATGAACCATCGGTTTTTCCGTATCTGCTTGCATGATAAATAAATCCCTGCTGCAAGTTATTGGCAAGATAAACCTCATCCGCTTCTTTATTCTTTTGAATTTTATATAAATATTTTTGGTTTGTATCCTCATCACTGTCTTTTGCATTCGTTTTCCCAGCTTTCTCTTTTTGTATACTTTGTTCTGCTAATACATTTAACACTAATTGTCCGATACTTCTATGATTAAAAATATCTTTTACCGCTATACTGAATTCTAGTTGCTGTCTTATTCTGGATACTAGCTGAATGGCAGATATGCTATCCCCGCCCATTCTAAAAAAATCATTTTTTATCCCTACCTGTTGAATCGGCAAATTCAATACATGCGAATACATTTCGCAAATCTTTTTTTCCAGTTCATTTCGCGGTGCTACATATTCTGATGGGGATGTTAATTCTGGTTCCGGCAATGAACCCTTATCCAGCTTACCATTTATTGTTAATGGTAAGTTACTTAAGTGCATAAACACCTGGGGTAACATATACTCAGGCAGTAGTGTTGCCAAATAAGCCAGCATCTTCGTTTCATCTAACTTTTTATCTGCCACATAATATGCCAATAAATATTTATCCTTGACATACTCTGCTATGCGTTCTTTTACCAGCACCACTACTTGTTTAATTTCAGGATAGCTCATTAACTTGTTTTCTATTTCACCTAATTCTATACGATAACCTCTGATCTTAACTTGAGAGTCGTTACGACTTATGTACTCTAAATTACCATCAGAAAGCATTCGTACTAAATCACCCGTTTTGTATAGCCTGCTGTTTTTGTTTTGCGATTTTTCTTCTTTGGTTTGAAATGGATTTGAAATAAATTTTTGTTCGGTTAAATCAGGACGATTAAAATAACCACGCGCTAGACTTTCACCGCCAATCATAAGCTCACCAATTGCACCTATGGGCAGTAAGTTTAGATGATTATCTACTAGATAACATTTAACATTGTTAATTGGCTTTCCTATAGGGATATTTTTATATTGTTTATCAACTATAAAGTTGGTCGTATGGACGGTTGCTTCAGTTGGCCCATATCCATTTGACACCCGGTATGGTTGTTCAATGAATTTTTCTAGTCTTTCTCCAGCAACAAGTAAATTTGTTAAACTGCTATTTTTGAGCTCAAGAAATAGCTCTGCAAATTTGGTAGGCAAAAAAGCTTGGGTAATTCTATTTTTATTAAAAAAATTATTTGTTTTTGCTGGGTCTGGTTTATCTCTATCTGGCACAATGTATAAAGCACCGCCAGATAATAGCATAGGATATATTTCTGGAACAGAAGCATCAAAACTAAGTGCAGCAAATTGGCTGCCTATGCTTTTGCTATCTAACTTATTATAGCCAATTAAATAAATTATATAATTTACAACACTATGATGTTCTACTAAAACTCCTTTAGGATTGCCTGTCGTCCCTGAAGTATAAATCACATAGATAACATTGTTGCTGGTGGTAGGAATGGCTAAATTGCCGCTCTTTTCACTAGCCAACTTAATATTTATTTTTTTGCTATCTAAAGCTATTATATTTATGTTTTTTGCTTTTTGTTTAATAGAGTCTTGTAGTCTTTTTGTGTATATATCATTAGTCAGCGCTATTTTAGCTTTAGTGTCACATAATATATATCCGATTCGATCGTTAGGATAGTTAGGATCAACTGGCACATATGCCCCACCAGCTTTTAATACTCCAAGTATCGCTATTAACATCTGTTCGCTTCTGTCTAGGCATAAAACTATTAAATCGTCTGGCTTGATTTTGTAGTTGGCTCTTAAATAATTGGCTAGTTGATTGGCCTTTTGATTTAATTCTTTATAGGTTAACTTTTTGTCTTCGTATACTACTGCAATATTATCTGGTGTTTTTAATACTTGCTCTTCAAACAATTGGTGAACAGTTTTATCTTTTGGATAATCTCGTTCGGTTTTATTGTAATCTATGACTATCTTTTGGTATTGAGCTTGATTTAGTATATTAAAATGTTTTAAATCTGCAGTTACCAGTTCATTTATTATGCTTTCAGAAGAAAGGGTGGTTATTGCTTCAGCAATACTGTCAATTTGTAATTTGCAAGAAGTATCTCCTTGAACTTCAATTTCATTATCTTTTATTCTTATCACCATTCTATGGTTATCTGTGCTTGTAACATCACCAATAGTTATGGCAACATCGGTCAATAATTGGAGCTGGTATCTATAACCAAAATCTTTGGTTATGCTATAATAATTCTTTTGAAGATCCGCAAGATATTCTTCTAACTTACCAAAACTATTATCTAATATATTCTTATGGATGCAGATAAAATTACGATTGTCTACCAAATTTCTTAAGGATGAAGAGACTTTTTCATCAGTTAAATATAAAGAAACAATGAAATTATCACGGAAAAAACGAGCTAATATAAAGCAAACCAAAGCCGATAAAGTGGAGATTGAAACATTCTCAGTAAAGTTGATTTTTTTCTTATAATGATGATTATTTGATGTATCCAAAGTATAATCCAATATCTTTAATGATGCATCAGAATGATCTTCTAAAAAATTTACAATTTGTTTTTTGTATTTTCTTTCCTGAGATTTAATATTTGATAAATATTGTAGATCATCATTATTTATTGAGTATATTTTTGATATATCCTTATATTTAATTTTTAGATTTGTTTTGTTGCCATAAATATCTCTAGTTGTATTAAACAACACCGTATTATTATCATGCTTGTAACTATCTTGAATTAACTTATTATTAAAATCTTCTACTATGTAAAATTGCCCATTCAAAGCCACCTTAGTGGTTGCAACCGGATTATCGTATTCATCACCAAAGGTCAATCCTCTGGCCAGCCTAGATAGAGTTTCAATATCTTTTATCCCGTTTATGATGCCATAATTGTCTGGGATACTTTTTAGCCCATAATATGTCCTATTTGCTAGGTTTTGCTTAGAAAACTTCAGTGTTCCAGCATCAATTTTAGTTATAACTTCTTTAAATAATGCTAATAAATACTCGCTGCATTTTAAATTTAGCGAGATAGCGGTTTCGTCTTCTTCGATAGAAACCATGGATTTTGCTGCAATATCTCCTTCATCAACGCCATGTTCTATTTTATGTAGGGTAACCCCATGCTGTTTTTCATTATTGATGATAGCCCAGGTGGTGCTATTAACTCCGGCATATTTTGGCAAAGGACTATCGTGATAATTAAGAGCGAGTAATAATTTTTTGTTGGTTAAAAAATAATCGGGGATTAAGTGCGGGTTTATTATACTAAATAGGTA
>MGXJ01000050.1:0-6279 GCA_001801345.1 Gammaproteobacteria bacterium RBG_16_37_9
CATGGATTGATGAAGTAATTAACAGCGGTTTAAGTGAGACTAGGAAAATTAGAGGGTATCATGATGAACCGTTAAAAGGAGATAGAGTTGGTCAACGTTCTATTAGGTTAAACAGGGCGTATAGAGCAATTTATATTATAGAAGATGAAAATAGCATTCGTTTTGTGGAAATTCTGGAGGTAACTAAACATGAGTATTGAAAATAAAACTAACAAGCAAACTATGAAACAGATAGAAAAGATTACAGGTGGTAAATTGACACTTGGAAAACTTTTATTGTCTATCCGTGAGTGTGATGAAATGGCGCAAGTTGATTTTGCCGAAAAACTTGGTTGCTCAAAGCAGCATTTGTGTGATATTGAACATGATCGCAAAAGTATAAGTCCAAAACTGGCAGCTAATTATGCTAAGATTCTTGGATATTCACAGGAGCAATTTGTCAGACTTGCTTTACAAAACATTATTGATCGCGATGGAATAAAATTGGTTGTGGAGATCAGGCCAAGGCCAGGTTGTCATCAAGCTTGTTCGTATGCTTAAATTTCGTTCCACTACTCACGATAAACACATCTAAATAATATTCTTGATGATTATGTCTCAATTCTACCGTTATCCGATCTTTCCTAAACGGGTAATGGCGGCGCCGGAGGTCTCATATTTTTGGCGGAGCTAATGTATTAAATGGATTGATATTTAAATACAAAATAAATTCATATCGAAAGCACTTAAGCGTAGCCAAACAATAGGATACCGGCGCCGACAGAGCCCGTTTATATCATACGTCTACGCTAAATCTTGCTATTCAAAATCCAGCCTAGGAGTAATTTTTATTGGCACAGGTTCCACACTATTGTAGAATGTTATCCTAAATCCGGAAGTTGAACCCGTAGCGAGAGCGTTTAAGATATTGAAGATAGAGATTTTCTTTTGTAAATTTTTTCGAGGCAGTAGTTACCGCTACGGTGAGAAAAAATTTTCAAAAAAATCCCTATATTCATTGTATTAAACGCTCGCAGTAGGTTTCAACTTCCGGATTTAGGATAATAACTATGCGCACTTCAAAATTCTTACTTGCTACTTTACGTGAAGTTCCAGCCGATGCTGAGACTATAAGCCATAAACTAATGCTGCGTGCCGGTATGATTAGAAAGCTCGCATCTGGTATTTATACCTGGTTACCGCTAGGGCTACGTGTGTTAAAAAAAGTAGAAAATATTGTTCGCCAAGAGATGAATCGTATTGGTGCGTTGGAAATATTAATGCCAGCAATTCAGCCTGCGGAGTTATGGGTTGAATCTGAGCGTTGGGATAAATATGGTGACCAGCTTTTAAAGATAAAAGATCGGCATAAACACAACTTTTGTTTTGGACCAACCCATGAAGAGGTGGTTACCGATTTAGCAAGGCATGAATTACGCAGCTACAAACAACTACCGCTTACTTTATACCAGATTCAAACTAAATTTCGTGATGAAATTAGACCCCGTTTTGGAGTAATGCGCGGTCGTGAATTTATGATGAAAGATGCATATTCTTTTCACCTAGATAAAGAATCGATGGTGCAAACTTACAACGATATGCATGAGGCCTATAACCGCATCTTTTCTCGTTCTGGATTAAAGTTTAGAGCTATATTAGCAGACACCGGGAATATCGGTGGCACAGGATCACATGAGTTTCAAGTGCTTGCAGATTCCGGAGAAGATTTAATAGTATCAAGCGATGCTAGCGATTATGCCGCTAATATTGAAATGGCTACCTGTTTTGCAGAAACTCTAGAAATTCAAAAATCTAGTAACAAAATGGAAGAAGTTGATACGCCAGGTGCTCGCACTATTGATGACATTGTAGATTTTTTAAAAATTGACATCAAACAAACTGTAAAAACTCTGATTGTTGAAGGCAAAGACCATTCTTGGGTGGCTTTGATTTTGCGTGGTGATCATGAGCTAAATGAAATCAAAGCTGCAAAAATACCTCAAGTCGCATCACCATTAACTTTTGTTAACGTGAAAGAGTTTAAAGATGTAATAGGGTGTGACGCTGGATCTATCGGTCCAGTAGGATTAAAGCTACACATCATTGCCGATCGTGATGCTATGAAAATCAAAGATTTTGCTTGTGGCGCCAATATCAATGATAAACATTTGATAAATGTAAATTGGGAGCGCGATCTTCCAATCCCTCAAATTGAAGATCTGCGCAAAGTTATTGAAGGCGATAAAAGCCCAGATGGCAAAGGTAGCTTGCAATTTACTCGAGGAATTGAGGTTGGGCATATATTTCAATTAGGGCAAAAATACAGCCAATCTATGAAAGCCACTGTTTTAAATGAACAAGGCAAAGCTATTGAAATGTTTATGGGTTGTTATGGCATAGGAGTATCGCGCACAGTTGCTGCTGCCATTGAGCAAAATCATGATGAGCGTGGAATTATTTGGCCAGATCCGATAGCTCCGTTTCAAATAGCGCTTATACCAATGAGTTTACACAAATCTTATAGAGTTAAAGAAGCAGCAGAAAAAATTTATCAGGAATTAATCGACGCTGGTTTTGAAGTGTTGTTTGATGATCGTAAAGAGCGTGCTGGAGTTTTGTTTGCTGATATGGATTTGATTGGAATTCCACATAGAATTATAATTAGTGAAAGTGGATTGGATGCTGGGATGATAGAATATAAAGGGCGTTTGGGAACTGCATCAGAGAATATACCAGCTAATAATTTGCTGGCATTTATAAAAAACAAATTGTCTACCCAATGTTGTCATCCTCGTGCTTGACACGAGGATCTACTTCACTCCTGTCATACTCTGGCAGCGACCCGAGTATCTATCAATAGTATATCTAGATCCTCGGATCTGCGCTTCGCTTGTCCGAGGATGACATTAAGGTTGGGGATCCTTCGCTTCGCTCAGGATGACGATGTTTGTTCTTTTTTGGTAGCAATATAAGTATAAACTGTTGGGACAATAAAGAGAGTAAATATTGTTCCTACAAGCATACCACCGATAATTACCCAACCAATTTGCCTGCGGCTAACTGCTCCGGCTCCGCTTGCAAGTGCTAGTGGCACTGCACCCAAAACCATGGCTGCGGTGGTCATCAAGATGGGTCTTAATCGTATAGTTGCAGCAGCGATTATAGCCTCTTTAATGTTTTTGCCGGCTTCTTGCAATTGATTAGCAAATTCTACCATTAAAATACCATGTTTACTTATTAAGCCGACTAAAGTTATCAAACCAATCTCTGAATAAATATTCATAGTGCTATGGGTAATAAACATAACAAGCAAAGCGCCAAAAATTGATAGAGGAATAGTAAATAATACAATTAGCGGGTCACGAAAACTCTCAAATTGCGCCGCAAGCACTAGGAAAATAAAAATAATAGCGAAGAAGAATGTTATAACCATTTGGCCGCCAGTTTGAAAATATAATCTCGATTGCCCAGAGTAATCAACTCTTGTATCAGGAGCAATATTTTTTATGGTTGTTTTAAAGAAATCTAGAGCTTCTCCCAGAGTGTATCCTGCAGTTGTGCCTGCAGTAATTTCCATAGAGCGTAGTTGTTGAAAATGATTATAGCTTTGAGGAGTTACTGTTTCGTTAGTATCTACAAGATTTTTTAGTTGGACCATCGCGCCGCTAGCAGTGCGTAAATATACATTATTTACAGTGCTAGGTTTATTGCTAACTTCGGGGAAAAGCTGTGGTATTACATCATAACTAGTGCCATTAATGCTAAAATAGCCAGTTGTTGGTTGACCCAGAATTAAATTTATAGCATTACCGATATCGCTTACTGAAACACCCAGGGATCCTGCTTTTTCTCTATTTATATTAATGCCAAGTTGTGGTTGATCGAGTTTTGGTTCAACACGGATATTGTATAATTTAGGATTATTCCTGGCTGCTGCTGCAATTTTTTGTGCAACATCATTTAGTTGATTGTAATCTCCAAGCGTCTGTATTTCAATGTCAACAGGGTCGCCGCTGCCAGCGCCAGGTAGGCTTGAGGGATTAACTGGAAAGGCAATAATTCCAGGAATGGCCCAGAGCTTAGGAGATAAACCAGCTATTATTTGATCCGCAGTGCGTTTACGTTCAGACCATGGCTTTAATATTAAGACTGCAATACCAAGATTGGGTGCACCGTGTCCATTTACGATCAAATGGTTCTGAGCTTCTGGTATTTGATCAAGCAATGGCTCTATCATTTTTGAATATTTTTGAGTGTATTCAACATTAGCTGATGTTGGTGCCATGATGGGTGCGTATATGTATCCTTGATCTTCTGATGGCGCCAATTCACTTGGTATAAAGTAATAGAGCAGACCGCTAGCAATTAAAATAATAGGGATTATGCTTACAATTTTTTTGCGGTTATCAATTGCTTTATGTAGCCATAGTTCATAACGCTGTAAAACTTTATTAAAAAAAGCATCAGTTTTTTTTGCAAAACTGTTTTCATATTTATTGCTAGGCAACATTATTTTAGAGCACATCATAGGAGATAAAGTAAGCGCGATAAATCCTGAGACAATGACAGCTCCTGCAAGAGTAAAAGCAAATTCTTTAAAAAGCGACCCAATTAATCCGGTCAAAAACCCAATAGGGGCATATACTGCTGCTAAAGTAAAAGTCATAGCAATAATAGCAAATTGAATTTCTTTAGCCCCTAATAAAGATGCTTCTAGTGTCGTTTTCCCCTCGCTGATATGGCGCTGAATGTTTTCGGTAACTACAATAGCATCATCTACTACCATGCCAATCGCAAGCACCATAGAAAGAAAGGTGATGGTGTTTAGTGAGTATCCTAAAAGAAACATAAATATACACACGCCAACAAGGGATAGCGGGATAGTAACTATGGGGATTAGCAAAGTTCGCCATGACCCTAAAAATAGGAATACTACAAGGACTACGCAAAGAGTAGCTACTACAATGGTTTTTTTAACTTCTTTAATAGACTCAAAAATAAATTTTGAGCTATCCCACATTATTTCTGTGCTAATTGCTTTGGGTAAACTTGCAGCTAATTTAGGAAACATATTTTTGATTTCGTTAGTGATGTCGACTGGGTTGGCTGTTGATGACGGGGTAATAGCAATCACTACGCCGGGTTTGTTATTGATCCTAACAGAAATATCTGTATCTTTTGGTCCAAGCTCCGCTTTACCTACATTGCGGATTTTTATTAGCTGTCCATTGTCTTGGCGTAGCACTAAATTATTGAACTGTTCAGCAGTGCCGGCTTCGCTAAAAGTTTTTACGGTTAATTCCTGAGAGGTTGTTTTTAGTAAGCCACCCGGGGCTTGTAAACTTTGAGTATAAAGAGCGCTATTAATGTCGGATGGGGTGACATTATGTGCAGCCATTAATTTTTGATCTAACCAGATACGCATTGCATAGTCTGGTCCCCAGACTTGGGCTGTGCCAACTCCTGGTAAAACTTGCAGCTGTGGTTGAATTGAGCGATTTAGATAGTCGACAATCGCTTCAATTTTTATAGTATCGCTGAAAAAGGAGATATACATGCTTGGAGAGGCATTAGGATCGTCTTTTTCAATTACCGGGTCATCTATCCCATTTGGCAATAAGTAGCGGACTGAGTTGACTTTAGCGCTTACATCCGATACAGCAACATTAATGTCATAACCTAGTTGGAAATATACATTGATAGTGCTTAGGCCTATCGTGCTGGTTGATTCTATGTAATCAATGCCGTCTATTCCGCCAAGAGCATTTTCAATTTGAGTAGTAACAAAACCTTCCATTAGTGCCGCATCAGCGCCAGCATAAGTAGTGCTGATACTAACCACAGAAGTGTCTATTTTAGGATATAATCTTACTTGTAAGGCAAAATAAGAGCGCAAACCAACAAGCAAGATAACCAAGCTTAGTACAGTTGCAAATACAGGTCTGCGAATAAAAATATCTGTGAAAGACATAGAGATTTGAGTTTATTAGTTAATTTTTACCAATATTATTATTAGTGTTTGGTGTTGCCATCGCTGTTTTGATATTATCACCATCAGAATCAACTTGTTTAACTTCTCCGGCGCTGAGAACAACAATTTTATTAGTTCTATTTTTATTTGTAGCCACAGGAGACTTGATTGTCTTAGATTTAAATTTGGTTGAGGTTTGCGGCTGCTTTCGTTTTGTTAGATGCTGCTCGGCAGGAATGTTGTTTTTTGCTATTTGCATTGGTTTTTCCAACCAAGAATTGATTTGAGACAAATCATCCGCATTTAATATTCCCGTTAATTGTTTTAAT
>MGXJ01000050.1:6351-6563 GCA_001801345.1 Gammaproteobacteria bacterium RBG_16_37_9
GCAGTTAGCACATCTGCCATAGTGCGCAGACCTGCAGTATAACTGGCTTGAGTAGCGCGTAGCGAACTTTTAGCAGATTTAATGGCTTGTTTATCAGCTTTAATTTTGCTGATGTTTGACAAAATTCCGAGATACGCTTGACGAGTTTTACTAATGTTAGATCGAGAAGCTAGATCAAGATTAGCTAATGCTTGTTGATATTGATAGTCAGC
>MGXJ01000051.1:0-4734 GCA_001801345.1 Gammaproteobacteria bacterium RBG_16_37_9
AACCACCACTCTTGTGTGCGGCCAGCATAATTGGTAGCGTAACGTAAAAAATGCTGCTCTATAAAATAAAATTTGAAGAATTCTGGGTTTTTAATTTGAACTAAAATATGCCAGGGCAATGCAATTAGCAGAAAAATAAATAGACCACTTATAACCCTATAGGTTTTTAAATTACGCCACTGATTACAAATGGTGAGCCAAATTATAGCTATTATCCCCAGAAAAACTATACCGATTAATCCTTTGGTCATAACTGCACAAGCGGCAAGAGCATATGCAGCCCAAAGATATAAAGAACGTTTAATGCTAATAGGTAATTGGGTTGCCAATAAAAATGAACATAGACTTCCAGTTAGAAAAAAAGTAAGCGCCATATCTACCGTGATAGCTCGAGTTAAAACAAAAACTAAACTACTAGTGGCAAATATGAAACTTGCAATTATGCCTTGCAATCTTCCATACAACTTTCTACTAGTGAAATATATGCAAAGTGCAGTAGCAAGCGCCATCAGAGCATTAACGATGCTTACTGCAAAATCACTTACACCGAGAAATTTAATGCTGGCAGCTTGTAGCCAATAAAATAATGGCGGTTTTTCAAAATATTTTATGCCATTAAGGTGAGGTGTTATATAATCTTTAGTAACTACCATTTCACGTGGTATTTCGGCGTAGCGTGCGCCGTCTGGTGCAGCCAGAGGATATTGACCAACTGTGGCTCCAAAAAGAATACCAATTATAATAGTAAGTAGAGCAAAATCTTTTATCCAAGATATCATAAGTAATTGTTGTCCTATATTTCTATTCTTCTAGCCAGCGCCTGTGCTAGGGTGTTACTGTCAGTATATTCTAATTCGCCACCAAAAGGTATGCCATGAGCAATGCGCGTGCATTTAGATTTTCCGTTAGCACGAACTATGGTGGCAATATAATGTGCAGTAGCCTCTCCTTCAACTGTAGGGTTAGTAGCAATAATAATTTCTTCAATGTCACTTTCTAAATTAAGCAAGTTATGTAGCTCATTAATGCCAATTTCATTTGGCCCAAGACCATCGATAGGGGATAAATGCCCCATTAACGCAAAATATAAGCCGCGGTAACTATTAGTTTGTTCAATGGCAATTATATCTATCGGTGTTTCAACTATGCACAAAATTGAACGATCGCGTTTGGGGTTGGAACAAATGTTGCATAAATCGTGTTCACTAAAAGTGCGACAGCGAAGGCAATGGCCAACATGAGTCAATGCTTTTTCTAAGGTTTGCGCGAGGAATGCGCCATCGCTTCGTCCTTGACGCAGCAGATGAATAGCCATGCGTTGTGCCGATCTTGGACCGACCCCAGGAAGACAGCGTAAAGCTTGGATTAATTGATCAACTAGTTGTGTATATGCCATATTATAGAGTCATCCTTCGCTCTTGGCCGAATTCGCAATTATTTTTGCATCAAATTTGCTCATCAATTCTTTTATTTTGGGGTCTTTTTCTAGGGATTGTAAAGCTTGATCTTGTTTTTTGCTGTCTTCTCGTTTTTTAATATTAGCATGAGTGTCCATATTGTTAGCACCGAGTTTGATAGTTACTACTGTAGGAGATTTATAGTATTCGCTCAAGGCAATATTTATACGCTCTTCATGTTTTTTATTAAGCAGCGGAGCTTGACCTGGATCTAGCATTAATTCAACCTCGTTATTGCCGATTTTTGTAACAACACAATGATGCAATAAGGCTTGGGTTGGACCAGTTACTTCGAGTTTTTGTAATAGGTTTAAATCTTGATTATTTGCAGTAACAACGCTAGTTGTTTTTGGAATTGCAGCAGTCAAATTATCATTAGTAGTAGTTGATTGTTGGGTAGTAGGTGTTAGTTTTTTTGTTGGCATTGGAGAAACAACTTCTGGACGGAACGCTAGCATTCGCAACATAACCATTTCGAAGCCAGATTTTAGGCTAGGCGCTAATGCTAAATCACGTTTACCAATCAAACCTATTTGATAGTAAAGTTGTGCATCTTCTGGGCTAATTTGTGATGCTAGTTGATGGATTAATTCCGGGTATTGCCAGTTATTGGTGTTGACGGTTGGCACTAATTGAACAGTTGTAATTTGATGCAATATTTCTAATAATTCATCTATTGTGCTCATAAAATCTGCAGCTGATTCTGCAAACTTAGCAATAATATCTAAAATCATGTTAGCGTTATTAGCGACTAATGCTTCAAGTAGAGCGAATATTTTTCTGATATCACTAGTGCCGAGCATTGCTTTGACATCGCTGGCAATGATTTTATTAAGTCCAAATGCGATTGCCTGATCTAGCAAACTCAAAGCATCGCGAACACTGCCACCCGCACTTAAAGCTAGTTGATGCAGCGCCTGATCTTCGTATGAGATTTTTTCTTGGGTAAGAACATGTTGTAGTTGTTTTTGAATTAGTTCTGGGCTTAAAGTTTTTAGATTGAATTGTAAACAGCGCGACAAAACCGTTACTGGCAGCTTTTGCGGGTCAGTGGTGGCCAGCAAGAATTTTACGTGTTCTGGAGGCTCCTCGAGGGTTTTTAAAAGAGCGTTAAAGCTGTGCCCTGACAACATATGCACTTCATCGATGATGTAGATTTTATAGCGACTTTTAGTTGGTAGATATTGGATGTTATCTAATAAGTCCCGAGTATCTTCAACTTTAGTGCGAGATGCCGCATCAACTTCTATAAGATCGATGAGCCGTCCAGCATCAATTTCAGTGCAAGTATCGCATTTGCCACATGGGGTAGGGGTGATATCGGTTTCACAGTTCAAACATTTGGCTAAAATTCTGGCGATTGTTGTTTTGCCAACACCCCTTGTGCCAGAAAAAAGATAAGCGTGGTGGAGTCTTTTTTGGGTTAATGCGTTTGTAAGTGCGCGCAATATGTGTTCTTGACCAACGACCTCGTTAAAATTTTTTGGTCGCCATTTACGAGCTAATACTTGATATGACATAGGTTTTGTTTATAACAGAATTTTTGGTAATTATAAACATTTTTAGGCGCTGTTCTGGTGTCATCTTCGAACAAGTTAGGTGTCATCCTCGCACCCCACGCGCACCCACGCTTGTCATCCTCGGACGAAGATCCGAGGATCTCGTGACCGTATGCTAGATCCTCGGGTCAAGCCCGAGGATGACATTCTCTCTTTGCCAAAAAAATTGTCTAAAGGTTCCTAAAATGCTATTTTTGCTCAGATGTCTGATAATAAGAACGAGAAAAAGATTTTTTGTTTAATGGGCCCAACAGCGGCGGGCAAAACTTTATTAGCAGCCGAGCTTGCCAAAAGGTTACCTTTTGACATTATCAGTGTTGATTCAGCAATGATTTATCGCGGGATGGATATAGGAACCGCTAAACCAACTGTGCTTGAGTTAAAAATCACACCACATTACTTGATAGATATTCGCGATCCTAGTGAAACCTATTCTGCAGGAAAGTTTCACCAAGAAGCTACGACAAAGATCGAAGAAATATTTGCTAAAGGACGCATTCCTTTGCTAGTTGGCGGCACGATGCTTTATTTTCACGCGTTGCAACATGGTATTTCCAATTTGCCTCATGCTGATGAAGGGGTGAGGGCAAAAATAAAAGCAGACAAAGATAAATTTGGTATAGAGGCTCTTTATCATCAACTGCAAAAAATAGATCCTGAAACTGCCACAAAGGTTAGTAAAACCGATAGCCAACGCATCCAAAGAGCGCTAGAAGTGCATATGATTACTGGGAAGAGCATAAGCGAACTTAAACTTATTTCGCCCCCTCAAGCGCTACCATACCCAATTGTTAATATTGTGGTGGCTCCCTTAGATATCTCTAATCTTCGATGTAGAATTAAAGAAAGATTTGAAAAAATGCTGCAGTTAGGTTTTATCGAAGAAGTTCAACAACTGTATCAACGGGGAGACCTAAATCCCGATTTGCCCTCGATGAGAACGGTTGGCTATCGCCAGGTTTGGCAGTATTTGTCAGGTCAAATTGATTATGAACAAATGTTAGAGTTGATTCCCATTGCAACCAACCAGCTTGCCAAGCGCCAATTGACTTGGCTGCGGACTTGGAAGGAGGCAATATGGTTTGATAGCAATAGCGCAGAATTAACATCTGTAGTGCTAAATGCGATTAAATTTTAACTAAAACAGGCTAAATTATTATTATTTTCATCGTTTAAGAATTTGTTAATGTTAAATATTTAAAATATAATATGTTATGTAAGGGAGTTTGAGAATTTGGTCTTCTTAATTAGTTATATCAAGTTATTGCCAGCTGGTTTATTATGTGTGCTTGGCAGTAGTAATAGCGTTAAAGTTTTGACTTAAAATATTTTTATTGAGGTATGTATAAATGGTTCGTAAGCAAGGTGCTAAAAATAATAATAAACGAAAAGTATCTAAAGCGGTTAAACCGTCTAAGATGGCTGTATCATCTAAGACGCGCGAAAAAAAGATTACTCTTCAAAAAAAACAAAATATAGCACTACTTAAATCTCCGCAGTCCAAACTTAAACAACTGAGTAATTATAGGGCATTTATTAATCATTTATTATATGGCGATATCGATGGTGAGCTAGCTGATGGCGTTAACTAATATTGAATAATTTACAGATGCTTAGCGGATAAGTGCGGCAAAAAAGTGGGTTTTTGCATTAATTATAAAAACTGGAGCGTCATATCATGGCTGGAAAGAAGACTTTTATGGACAAAAAAAATACGG
>MGXJ01000051.1:4759-12321 GCA_001801345.1 Gammaproteobacteria bacterium RBG_16_37_9
AACAAATGAAATAAATGAGAAGCCATCCGAACCGGTATCTGAACCACAGGCCAGCGCTCTTAAGTTGTATTTACGCGAAATAGGTTTTTCTCCGCTATTAACTGCTAAAGAAGAAATCGAGTTAGCAAAAAAAATAAAAAAAGGTGATGCCAAAGCTCGTTGTAAAATGATTGAGAGTAATTTACGTTTGGTAGTTAAAATCGCTAAACG
Organism: Gammaproteobacteria bacterium RBG_16_37_9; assembly: GCA_001801345.1. Lineage (GTDB taxonomy): Bacteria > Pseudomonadota > Gammaproteobacteria > UBA9339 > UBA9339 > UBA9339. Next base: position 4,970 of record MGXJ01000051.1, read on the forward strand.
GTATGTAAGTAGCGGCATGGATTTGCTTGATTTGATTGAAGAAGGAAATATTGGCTTAATGAAAGCAGTAGAAAAATTTGATTCTAAGTTAGGATTTCGGTTTTCCACATACGCTATTTGGTGGATTCGTCAAGTAATTGAACGTGCAATTATGAATCAAAATCGTCTTGTGCGTTTACCAGTGCACGTCGTTCAAAAATTACAAAGTTATCGCAAAGCCATTCGTGAACTCAATAAAACTTTAAATCGTGAACCAACTTCTAAGGAAATCGCTCAAGCGATGAAGAAGCCAGTGTTTGAAATTGAGCAGATGATGAATTTAGACAATGGTATGGTATCAATTGATGCTACTATATCTGAAGATGGTAGCGGAAATTCATTTTCTGATTCTATGGTTGATACAAGCAATGTCGACCCTGCTCGGCAAATGCAAGCTGAAGCTATGGTTTGTCTAGTTGATAAATGGTTAGGTAAGTTAGATAAAATACAAAGTGAAATTATCGCAAGACGTTTTGGTTTGCGTGGTTATGATAAATCTACTTTAGAGGTTGTTAGTAAGGCAATGAAAATTAATCGCGAGAAGGTGCGACAAATGCAGAATACTGGGTTGTATAAATTACGTAATATCATGCGTGAACAGGGTTTTTTTCAGGATATGTTTGAATAGAGTGGAGAAATATAATTTATGGCCAAAAATGTAGTAATTCTTGGCGCTCAATGGGGTGATGAGGGTAAAGGTAAATTAGTAGATTTATTGACAGACCATGTTAAAGCGGTGGTTAGATTTCAAGGTGGTCATAACGCTGGACATACAGTTGTTGTCAATGGCAAAAAAACTATTTTACACCTATTGCCTTCAGGAATTTTACACGACGGTGTAGTCAACTATATAGCCAGTGGTGTCGTATTATCTCCAGAGGCTCTAATAACCGAAATTAACGGCTTAAAAGAACAGGGGATAGATGTAGCTAAGCGACTATATATCAGCGACGCATGTAATTTACTTTTACCCTACCACGGGGCTATCGATAAAGCTAGAGAACTGGCTTTAGGTGATAATGCTATTGGCACAACCAGGCGTGGTATTGGTCCAGCTTATGTTGATAAGGCAGCGCGCGCAGGATTGAGGGCTGGAGATTTAATTCAAATCGAAAGTTTTATTGACAAATTTACCGCTATTTTTGAGTATCATAATTTTATTTTGCAAAATTATTACGGAGTGCCAGCTTTAGATTTTAAGCAAATGTTGGATGAGGTTTTAAGCAGCGCAGAAGTTATTCGACCATTGCTTATAGATGTGCCGGTAAAATTAAATGAACATTACAAAAATGGCGATAATGTATTGTTTGAAGGCGCTCAAGGAACATTTCTCGATATTGATCACGGCACTTACCCATTTGTAACTTCTTCTAATACGGTTGCTGGTGCCGCTTCAGTTGGTTCTGGTTTTGGTCCTCTATATTTAGATTATGTTTTAGGCGTAACCAAAGTATATGCTACTCGTGTTGGTTCCGGTCCTTTTCCTACTGAGTTAAAAGATGATGTTGGTGCTAGGCTCGCTGAGCGAGGAAATGAATTTGGCGCAACTACCGGTAGACCAAGACGTTGTGGCTGGTTAGATATTGCATTGTTACGCAGATCAGTTTTACTCAATAGCATTACCGCACTGGGGATCACTAAATTAGATGTATTAGATGGAATGGAAAAAATAAAAATATGTGTGGGTTATAAACTGAACGAAAAAAATATCACTATATCTCCTAGCACATTAAGAGATCTTAAGGCGTGTGAGCCAATTTATGAAGAGCTACCAGGATGGACCGAATCTACGTTTGGGGCTAAATCTTTTGATGAATTACCAAAAGCCGCCAAAGATTACATTAAACGTATCGAAGAGTTACTACAAATACGTGTGGCATTAGTTGCAACTGGCCAAGAGCGAGATGATATTATAATTATTGAGCATCCATTTGATTAGATACAATAGCATCAAGCAGCTTATCTATAAACTCGATTTTTGAGGTCTTGAGATTTACAGTAAATTCTACAGTATATGCCCCCAAAAATTTATAACTATCGCAGTGTGTTTGCATTAGTTTAATAATCACTTTGGGATCGATGGTGTAGTCAGGAGCAAATTGAATAGCTCCTTTATTTTTACCAAGCATTATTTTCAATATTCCTAATTTTTGTGCCTTTAATTTCAGCGCGGCGATTTTAAATAAGTTTTTTGTATATTCTGGCAACAAACCAAAACGATCGATCATTTCTACTTGTAGTTCATCTAGCCTATTTTGATCTTTGGCATCTGCGATTTTCTTATACAAAACCAATCTTAAATTTACATCACTTACATATTTGTCCAGAATTAAAGCTGGAATTTGTAGCTCAAGCTCGGTTTTTATTTCAGATGTTGCTGCTGAATCTAAACCTTTACCTTTTTTAAGCGCTTTAACCGCGCGCTCGAGCATTTCCATATAAAGAGTGAAGCCAATGCTTTGCATGACACCACTTTGTTTTTCTCCAAGTAGTTCGCCAGCACCGCGTATTTCTAGATCATGGGTTGCTAGAGTAAAACCTGTGCCTAAATCTTTCATTGATACTACAGCGTCGAGGCGCTTTTTTGCATCTGTGGTTAATACTTCTTTGGGTGGAACAATTAAATAGGCATATGCCTGATGGTGTGATCTGCCAACACGCCCACGAATCTGATGCAACTGCGCCAAACCAAAACGATCAGCTCGATCGATTATAATAGTATTAGCAGTAGGAATATCAATTCCAGATTCGATAATTGTAGTGCAAAGTAATACATTTGTTTGAAGATGGTAGAAATCGCGCATAATTTGTTCAAGCTGCTGTTTTCGCATCTGGCCATGAGCAATTGCTAAGCGAATTGTTGGTATTAAGCGCTGCAATTCACGTGCAGTTTTTTCGATTGTAGTAATATTATTATGCAAAAAATATACTTGACCACCACGCAAGGTTTCTCGCAAAATAGCTTCTTTAATTAGATGAGGCTCATACTCATGGACAAAAGTTTTAATAGCAAGACGTTTTGCTGGCGGGGTAGAAATAATTGAAAAATCTCTGATACCGGCAAAAGCCATATTCAAGGTGCGTGGGATTGGAGTAGCAGTCAAGGCAAGAATATCAATATTACTTGCTAACTGCTTAATCTGCTCTTTTTGTTTCACCCCAAATCGATGCTCCTCATCGATAATCAAGAGGCCTAAATTTTTAAAACTTATATTTTTTTGGAGTAGTTTATGGGTGCCGATAACAATATCTATTTTGCCATTTGCTAAATCTTCGACAATACCTTTCTGTTCTTTGGGATTACGAAAACGAGAAAATAACGCTATTTTAAACGGCCAAGAAGAAAAACGATCTTGAAAATTAGTAAAATGTTGTTGCACCAGTAAAGTTGTCGGCGCAAGAATTGCAACCTGTTTGCCATTATACGCAGCCAAAAAAGCAGCTCGCATTGCCACTTCAGTTTTACCGAAACCAACATCACCGCAAATAAGCCTATCCATTGAACGCCCGGAAGTCATATCTAACATAACTTCGTCAATGGCCCGTTTTTGATCGGGGGTTACAATAAAAGGAAATGTAGTTGCAAAGCGTTCATAATCAGCTTCAGGTTTATTAAAAGAAAAACCTTGTATCTTAAGACGGTTAGCATAAATTTCTAATAATTCTACCGCCGTATCTCTAATTTTCTCTTGAGCCTCGCGTTTTATTTTTTCCCATTGTTTTGAACCAAGATGGTTAAGCGGAGCATGCTCGGCATCAACGCCAGTGTAGCGGCTGATCAAACCAAAAGATGTCACTGGCACATAAAGCTTCGCGGCGTTTGCATACTCTAACACTAAAAATTCAGTTTCATGGTCATCAGTTTGAAGTTTTTGTAAGCCTAAATAACGTCCGACACCATAGTCAATATGCACAACAGGTGCGCCAATTTGTAACTCAATCAAATCATGGATAATTGCATCTGTTTTTTGTGGAGTTGTCGTGCTTTGCCGCTGCTTGATAGCTTGCTCACCAAAAATTTGGGATTCAGTAATGATCAAAATTTCTGCATTGTTTTCTTCCAGTATTATATGCAGCGGTTGTTCTACTTGCGCGACGGTGATAGCGCTTTTATTTGATGATTGAACAAACTCATGCCATGAATCTACTGGGGTAGGGGATATATTCGTGCCATGTAATATTTCTAATAATGCCTCGCGTCGACCAGCAGACTCAGCAATAAAAAGCATGCGAATATTTGGGTGTAAACTGATTGCTGTTTGTAAACTAGATATTTTAGTTTTTGTATCAACATCAGATAAAATATCTTCATATTTTTTCGTTTTAAAACAATAAGGTGTCTGATTTTCATAGTCTTTTACTTTATATTCATTATTGTTAATTATAATCTGTGGATAGTTGTTTATTAGAGTTGAAACTTGATCTGGGGAAATAAAAATATCTTGGGGAGCTAATATAGGATATGTTCGATCGTGACGCAATTGTTCGTAGCGCCTTTCTACTTCACCCCAAAAATGCAGCATGTTTTTTTCAATACCATTTACTAAAATTACCGTAGAATTCGGCGGCAAATAATCAAATAATGTTGATGTGTGCTCAAAAAAAAGTGGGAGGTAGTATTCAATTCCTGGATGATTTTTATTCGAAGTAATATTTTCATATACGGGACACTTTAGCGGATTACCATCGAAACGAGATCTCCACGATTGACAAAATTTATCAATTGCTTCATCGCTTAATGGAAATTCTTTAGCCGGCAGTAGTTTTATGCTATCTATATTTTTAAACGAGCGCTGCGTGTCAACATCAAAAATACGGATAGTATCAACCGCAGTGTCTAAAAGATCGATGCGAAACGGGTTATCGCTTCCCATTGGAAAAATATCAATAATTGAGCCTCTAACTGCAAATTCACCATGTTCCATTACTTTGGTTACACAACTATAACCATGGCTTTCAAGTTTCTTGCGTAAAAGAATAAAATCTACATCCTCTTTGATCTCTAAGACAAAGCTATTGGTTTCGATATAGTTTTTTGGTGGTAACCGATGCATTAAGGTGGCTACATCAACAAAAACTACGCCAGAATTAAGATTAGGTAGTTGATAAAGTGATAACAATCTTTGAGAAACCACATCTTCATGTGGAGAAAAATGATCATATGGTAGCGTTTCCCATCCTGGAAAATTCAAAATTTGCGTCTTATCTTTCTGGTCGCCAAGAAAGAATCTTAGTTCCTGTTCAAGCCGGGAAGCTGTCAATATATCAGGGGTTATGACAATATATGGCTTAGTTGTTACGGTAGAGGCCAATGCTAGGCCTATGGAACAGCCATACAAATTTTGCCAACAGGTTTTTTCTGCTTCTTTTATAGAAGATTTGTGATAAAATCCTTCAAGTTCATTTTTCATAATACTTGAATCGTAGTATATTAATCAATAATGTGCAATTTCAGGAGGGGAATTATGAGTATTTTTTCTAAAAACCCATTAACCATAAAAGAGATTTGGATAACTTCTTTACAACTATATCGTAAAGTATTCACTCAAGTTTGGTATTTAGGGATGACTATTGGGATCTTTGTTACTGTTTCATTGCTATTTAACGTGTTTTATGGAACAAACGACACTAGCAGCTTTAAAGTCGCGCACGTTATTTTACCCATATTTATAGAATTAATTGCGCTATATTTAACGTCAGTAATATTATATCGCATTTATAATATTGCTATTGAACAAGCAGTATCTTTGAAAGATTCTATGATATTTATCAACAAAAAATATTTTATAATTGCCAGTAGTATGGCAGTTATGTTTATTTTATCGATGCTAGGGACTATTGCATTTATTTTACCCGGAGTTTTTCTCATTGTGTTATTTGCCATGGGGCAACCATTAATTTTGTTTGATAACCAAGGAATTATTGGCGCTATAAAAGGTAGCTGCAAATTAGTTTGGGGTAATTGGTGGCGAACTTTTGCTTTGATTTTTCCACTGCTATTTATCGCATACTGGATGAGTTTTTCGATGAGTCGTGTAGCTGCTACCACCGGTAAATGGTATTTTTTTGCAAGCGGTAATATGTTATTTGCAGTTTTGTTTTATCCTTTGATAACCTCCTGTAATCTAGTGATATTTAATGATTTAAAATTGCGTAGAAAGATTAGAGAAATAACTACTACAACTACACCAACTGAGAATTTATAATTTTATAATTCCACCGCCAAGACACTCTTCATCTTGGTAGAACACAATAGATTGCCCAGGGGTTATGGCCCACTGTGGTGTAGAAAACTCTACTGATAATTGTTCGCGGTTGTCTGTAAGGGTTACGACGCAATTTTGGTCGTGTTGGCGATAGCGAATTTTGGCAGTGCATTCTAGAGGAAACTCAGGCTTTTCATCTGCAATCCAATGTATTTGATCGCAAGTTAGCTTTTTGGCATAAAGCGCTGGATGTTCTTTGTTTTGCGTTATAACGAGCGCGTTGTTTTTTTGATCTTTGATTGCCACATACCATGGAGCTTCAGATGAGTTTTTTTGACCACCAATGCCAAGCCCTTGGCGCTGACCTATCGTATAGAACATCAAGCCATCATGACGCCCCACTATTTTATTTTCAGTGGTAATAATATCACCAGGTCTAATAAGTAAATATTCGCTGAGAAAATTTTTAAATTTACGCTCACCAATAAAGCAAATTCCTGTGCTATCTTTTTTTGCATAGTTGGGTAATCCGGCAATTTCCGCAAGTTTGCGAACTTTTTGCTTGGTTAATGTTCCAATCGGAAATAATGTCGCAGCTAATTGCTCTTGGTTAAGCAAATACAAAAAATAACTTTGATCCTTAGATTTATCTACTCCCTTTAGCAATAATTCTTTATTATTATGAGTAGCCCGTTGCGCATAATGTCCGGTAGCAATGAAATCAGCGCCTAATGATTTAGCATGATCTAAAAAAGCTCTAAATTTAATTTCTTTATTACAAAGAACATCTGGGTTTGGGGTGCGGCAGGCAGCATATTCGTTGAGAAAATATTGAAAAACTTTCTCCCAATACTGGGTAGAAAAATTTACGGTATGTAATTTTACTTTTAAAAAATCACATACCACTTGAGCATCATGAAGATCTTGTGGAACTGAACAACCATTGTCGCCAGGATCATTCCAATTTTGCATGAAGACAGCTTCAACATGATAGCCTTGGTTTTTTAGAAGTATAGCGGTAACAGCAGAGTCCACGCCACCAGAAAGTCCAACAATCACAAATTTCCGGGAGATTTTAGTCATCAAACCTGGATTCAGGATATTGTG
>MGXJ01000051.1:12347-23775 GCA_001801345.1 Gammaproteobacteria bacterium RBG_16_37_9
TTCTCGGTTTCTTATCAATTTTACGATAAATTATACGACCTTTACTTAAGTCATATGGTGTTAACGCAACAGTAACCGCGTCGCCAGTAAGTAAGCGTATATAATTTTTGCGCATTTTTCCGCAAATATGGGCAGTTATAATATGACCATTTTCAAGCTTTACACGGAACATAGTGTTAGGTAGCGTTTCAACGATGCTACCTTCCATTTCTATGCTATCTTCTTTTGCCATAATGCCTCTTTAGAATTGATTTATAGAGTCAGATATTGCCTTATGTTTGGGTAATAATCAATATTTATTCTGTCATCCGCGAAGGCCCATTACTGTCTGAGGAAAATATTTGGAATGATTCTCAGTCAAATTTGTTCCGTTTCCTACGGGGATTGTGCTCTTTATTTATCATCCTCGGGCTTGACCCGAGGATCTAACATGCAGTTCGAGATTCTCGGGTCTTTGCCCGAGAATGACAAAGTAGGATGATGCTCAAGCAAAAACTTCATTAATAGCCCTGCTAGTAATCTCACTCAGGTGCATTAATGTGCTTTGTTTAATGTTAAGTGGTGGCAACCAATAAATAGTATTACCAAGAGGGCGCATAAAGGCTCCTAGCTTAGTTGCCTCTTGAAATATCTTGTAGCCATAACGCTGGTGTTTTTGCTGTTTACTTAATACTAGATCTGCTGCAACAATAGCGCCAATATGTCGAATATTTTGTAATCTTTTGGTTTCATTGCTTACATCTAGCATTAAATTATATAAAAGAGGTTCGGTTTTATTTACCTGGTCGTAGATATTTTCTTCTTCTAGAATTTTTAGATTTTCTAACGCCACTGCAGCTGCAAGAACATTGCCACTATGAGTATGTGAATGTAAAAAGGATTTATTTTTGGCAAAGTCATCGTAAAATATATTATAAATATTGCTAGTGGTTAAAACGGCGCTCATAGGCAACCATCCAGCTGTAAGTCCTTTAGCGATACAAACAAAATCAGGTTCAATATTCGCATGTTGAAATGCAAAAGACGTTCCAGTGCGACCAAAACCAGTCATAATCTCATCGGCTATCAAATGTATGTTATGTTTTTTGGTCCAAATTCGTAACCGTTTTAAAAAATCTTGACTGTAAATAAGCATGCCGCCAGCGCCCTGAACTATAGGCTCAACAATAATGGCAGTTAATTTGTCTTTATGAATATTTAACTCGGCTAAAACTTCGGACCAATATTTTGAACAATCTTGCCAAAGAGCATCAGATTTTGAATGCACATATGGGATATTTTGGATAAAGTGAAATGGAATTAATAATTCGGTGTATGGTTTGCAATATAAGTCAATATCAGTGGCAGATAATGCCAAACCTGTTTCACCGTGATAAGAATTACGTAATGCCATAAACTTGATGCGATTTTTTTCAGCAGTAATTTTTCTTGAATGCAGACTCATTTTGATCGCAATTTCTACTGCCGATGATCCTTCGCTTGCATAAAAGACCTTGTCGAGTGATTTGGTTAAGCTTGCCAATTTTTCTGATAGTTCAACTATAATTTTATTGGTAGTATTGGCAAATATTACATGTTCGAATTTATTTGTTTGTTTTAGTAATGCTACTTTAAGGCGGGGATGGGCATGCCCAAGGTTTTTACACCACCAGCTTGATGTAGCGTCTATCACTTTTGAGTTATCCGTAAGTTTAATATACGAACCATGAGCGCTTTTAATTACCAGTGGCTTGAAGCTTGCATAATCCTTCATTTGACCGCATGGATGCCAAATGTGTTTTAAATCACGCTCTAAAATAGTATTTGTCATAATCCCCCTTTGTTATTGTCGATTATAATTATAATTTAAGTTGACAATTAAATCATCTTGGATTTTAATGGCGCATCTTGTTTAAGCCCAAAAAGAGCTAAAACTATGGAAAATTCCGAAATTCGTCATAATTGGTCGCAAGAAGAAATCACAAACTTATTTGCGTTGCCTTTTATTAAGTTGCTTTATCAAGCTCTGGCTATACATCAAAAATATTTCCCGAATGCCACAATACAAATAAGCAGTTTACTCAGCATAAAAACTGGCTCCTGCCCAGAAGATTGTGCATATTGCGCACAAAGCAGCCATCATAAATCAATGATAAAAACCCATGATTTGTTGAATATTGAAACAGTAATTGCCGCGGCCAAAACAGCTAAAGCAAATGGCGTGACCAGATTTTGTATGGGAGCAGCTTGGCGCTTGCCACCAGAAAAACAGTTTGAACAAATACTAAAAATGATAAAAGAAGTAAAAAAAATTGGATTAGAGATCTGTATGAGTTTAGGCATGTTAACTAAATCACAATCCGAAGCACTAAAAATCGCAGGCTTAGATTATTACAATCATAATTTAGACACTTCTCCCGAATACTATAAAAAGATTATTTCAACTAGAACATATGATGATCGTATTAATACTTTGAAAAACTTGCGAGATGCAGATATAAAAATATGCTGCGGGGGCATTATTGGAATGGGAGAAAGCGTAGAAGATCGAATTAGTCTCTTACATCAATTAGTTAATTTTCCCGAACGCCCTCACAGCGTGCCCATTAATTATTTTATACCAATGCAAGGGACTCCTTTGGCTAATGTGAATTCTATAGATCCATTAGATTTTGTTCGCACAGTAGCGATTGCTCGCATTTTAATGCCGCGTTCTTTTATAAGACTTGCGGCGGGTCGCGAGAAAATGAACGATGAATTACAAGCGCTATGTTTTTGCGCCGGAGTTAATTCAATATTTTGCGGTGAAAAGCTTCTTACAGCTAAGAATCCTACAGTAGAAAAAGATCGTCAGTTGTTGCAGCGTTTGGGATTCATATGGATGTAATTTTAACTCATAATCTCAAAACCCGTCATCTGGCTGGTTTATACCGCACCAGAGATCTTATTGACGGTAGTGACTATTTGGGCTTAGCAAATCATACGGTAGCCGCAGGCTTTAGCCTGCGTTTTCCGGCAACGCAAGCTAAAGCTTGCGGCTACCACAACAAATCTTGTATATCATTTTCCAGCAATGATTATTTGGGATTAGCTAATCATCCCAAAGTTGTTCGTGCTTGCAAAAATGGTTTGGAAAAATATGGTGTTGGCAGCGGCGCTTCGCAATTATTAGGAGGATATAGTTTAGCGCACCGCTATTTAGAAGAAGAACTAGCTGAGTTTTTAGATTATGAACAAGTATTGTTATTTTCAACTGGATATATGGCAAATTTAGGCATTTTAACCACATTATTTAAAAGATCCGATAGCCATATTTTTGTAGATCGCTTAAGTCATGCATCAATAATCGATGGCTGCTGTTTTTCCGGAATGCATTTTAAGCGCTATAAACACCAAGATATGCAAAATTTAGAAATGCTACTTGCTCAAGCAAACTCAAAATATAAATTAGTTATTAGCGATGGTGTGTTCAGCATGGATGGTGATTTAGCACCGTTGCCTAAGTTAACAAGTATTGCTAAGCAAAATAACACCTGGTTAATGATCGATGATGCACACGGCATTGGAGTTTTAGGTGTAAACGGGAAAGGAATAATGAAGCATTATGGTGTAGCTACAAGCGAAGTTCAGATATTAGTCGGCACCTTTGGCAAAGCATTCGGAACTTTCGGTGCTTTTGTTGCAGGCAGCAAGCTTGTGATTGAAAATTTAATTCAATTTGCTCGGACTTATATTTATACCACTGCTTTACCTGCAGCCATTGTAGAGGGAACTCGATGTAGTTTGCGATTATTACAAAGCGAGTGTTGGCGTCGCGATCATCTTTATAATTTAATAAAGAAATTTAAAGAAGGGGCGAGGCAGTTAAATTTACCATTGTTATCATCAGAGACGCCAATTCAACCATTAATTATTGGCAACGCTGAACATGCACAAAATATAGCGTCATACTTAAAACAACTTGGAATTTTAGTTGCTTTAGTAAGACCACCAACCGTGCCAATTAATACCTCGAGATTACGGATAAGTTTAACGGCTAATCATACTGAGAAAGATATTGATTTTTTACTAAATGCATTGGAATCCTGCAAGCTGACATTCTTGAGAAGTGGAATATCGTCCCCGAAAAGTGGGATGTCATTCTCGAGAAGTGGAATGTCATCCTCGGGCTTGACCCGAGGATCTCTATACCCCATACGAGACCCTCGGGTTAAACCCGAGGGTGACAAGAGTGGGAGGAGATCCCCGCATCGAAGCGCGAGGGTGAAGGAGAAAGCCATCCTCGAGAATGGAAATATCGTTCTCAAGAAGGGGAATGACATCCCCAACAAAGGAAATGTCATCCTCAAGCGGGAGAATGTCATCCTCGGGCTTGACCCGAGGATCTCTATCACACGCTCATTTAATCGTGCTGCGAAAAGTTATAATCAAGTTAATTTTTTACAACTTGAAGTTGGCTATAGATTATTTTGTTGGTTAAAAGATTTTGCCGATCATCCTAAAAAAATAGCTGATTTGGGTTGTGGCACAGGAATTATAACTGCAAAGCTTGCTCAAGATTTTCCTCAATCAAGGGTATTAGGAATAGATATAGCAGAGAATATGATTGAATATGCACGCAGCTGTTTTACCAAAGAAAAAAATTTAAATTTTATAACAGCTGATGCTGATAGCTTACCACTAGAAAATGAAAACTTAGATATAGCGTTTTCTAATTTAATGCTGCAGTGGAGTCCAAATCTTAAAACTACTTTGACCGCGTTATGGCGCGCACTCAAACCTGGAGGAAAGTTGATTTTTTCTACTCTTGGCCCAGGTTCTTTAAACGAATTGCGTAATGCTTGGGCAAAAATAGATCACTATAAACATGTTAATAATTTTGTAGATAGGGAACAATTAACCGAAGAATTAATGTGCGCCCAATTTAAAATTCTAAAATTTGAAACAGTCTATCATTATAGACTGTTTGATACCGTTTTAGATTTAATGCACGAGCTGAAAAAGTTAGGAGCCAACAATCTTAATGAATTGCGCAACAAAAACTTATCCAGTAAAAAAAGTTTTAAACAACTGCAAATATTCTACGACAAATATCGAGATAAAAATAATAAATTGCCCGCATCTTTTGAAATATATTATGTCTATGCGACTAAATAAAAATTATAAGAAATCCATAAAAAAAGGTTTTTTTATAACAGGAACTGATACTAATGTCGGCAAAACTTTAGTGGCCGCTTCTATATCAAGAACGTTAATATCTCAAGGATTCAGCACAGTTGCTATAAAACCCGTAGGAAGCGGCGGCTATATTAAAGGCAATAAATTATATAGCCATGACGCTTTGATATTACAGAAATATAGCAACAATAAAACATTGCCGTATTCATCAATAAATCCTTTTGCGTTTCAAGAAGCAATTGCGCCCCATATTGCAGCTAAAAAAAACGGTATTAATTTATCGGTTGCGCAAATTATATCAAGATCACATAAGGCTCTGACCAGTAATGCTGATTATATTATTATTGAAGGGGCAGGGGGATGGTTTACGCCTATCAACGATCATGAAACTATGGCAGATCTTGCGATAGCCTATGGTTATCCTGTTATTCTAGTTGTAGGTATACGCCTAGGATGCATTAATCATGCGCTCCTAACATATAAATGTATGAATACTTCTAGAATAAAAATCGCCGGCTGGATTGCTAATTTCATTGATAAAAATATGCTTTATCCAAAAGAAAATATTGAGATTATAAAATTAAGATTGGATGCTCCGCTGCTGGGGATTATTCCTTATGTAAATAAAACTAAGATGTCATGCTGAGCGTAGCGAAGGTTCTCTAGTTTGTCGTCATTGCGAGCGCTAGCGAAGCAATCCAGGCCTTTAATGCTTTTATGTGGATTTTTTCTGGATCGCCACGCCTTCGGCGCAATACAATTGTAGCACAATTTAGTTTTCGCTCGCGCCTTCGTCTCGCGATGACGATGTTTTAATTGCAATGATAATGCTTTTTTTTCCTACTCGTGTACACTATTAATACATCTATAAAGGAGCCTAATTTTATGAGCGAAACAAATCCATTTGATCTTTTTCAAAAAGAAGCGCCTGAAGTGGCAAATGGTTTTAATGGCTTAATACAAAGTCTAATTCAAACCAAAGGTTTGGATCCTAAAACCAAACAGCTAATATACATTGGAATAAAAGCATCTCTTGGTGATGTTGAGTCAATTGAATATCATGTGCCGATGGCTAAAAAATTAGGCGCCACGAGAGAAGAAATAAAAGACGCTATCCTAATAACATTAACCGTTTGTGGCTTAAAAGGAGTAATTTCCTGTCTGCCAACTGCGTTGAAAGTTTATGATGAGAAATTATAACCTCAAAGAAACCTCACCCGAAGCAAAAGATTGGATTTTGCCTGTGCTATTTTTAAGCAAAAAGTGTCCATTTTCATCAATTCCTAAACCTGTTCCATTAATTTTTTGTAAAGGAGTTATGATTGTTACTTTTTTGCCATAACTAGCGTCGAGTCCCCGCCATTTTTTTATAAATGGTTTTAGGCCATTGTCTTGGTAGCTAGAAACTGCTGTTAATAATTGATCAAGCAATATACCGGCCAATTTATTTCTTTCGGGTTTAGAATTTGTAATTTGAGCAGTATCACACCAGCTTTGAGTTATTTTTTTGCCTGTTTTTAGAGGCATATTTACATTTAATCCAACGCCAATAATTGCGTTATAAATATAATGAGTTTCTCCAAAAAACTCGACTAAAATACCGGCCAATTTACTATTTTGCCAAAGTATATCGTTGGGCCATTTTAAAGCGATACCTTCTTTGATCCCATAAATCTTTAAGGCTTCAGCAATTGCAACCGCAACTGCCAATCCCAAATTACTTAACTCTTGTGGAGGTTTTGCAAACTGCCATGATAGTGATAGGTAGATGTTTTTTGCAAAAGGGGATAGCCAGCTACGTCCTAAACGACCTTTGCCTACTGTTTGATGTTCGGCAAAACAAACATTATTGGTATTATTATTCCCTGTTTTTACTGCATCGGACAAATAAGTATTGGTGGATTCTAATTCATCAAAAATCTCTATTTTATTTATATATTGCTGGTTTTTGTTGGCAACATTTTGCAGGATAGTTTTTTTGTCTAGCAATTCCAGACCTTGCGGTATTCTATAGCCTAAATTAGTTTTGGCTTCGATATCAATATCATATTTTTTGAATTGTTTTATGATTTTCCAGATAGCGCCGCGGGTTAATTTAAGTTTGTTGCCTAATTCAGCACCAGAATGATAATTGCCGTCGCTTAACATTTGTAATATGATTTTTAGTTTTTTGAGCATAGCTAACAGACACTTTATACATTTATTAAAGATATAATATTATAGTTTTTCAAATAAGAATGCTATTTCATTTTGGGTGGCTGCAAGCCACGTTTAGACGTCGTCCCACATAGAATTTAATAATACACTTAATAATACACTCTTGACAGAATCTTGTTATGAGCTTACGCTCAGGACAAAAAACAATGGATAAACCCCATGAACAAAACCACCATATTTAAACCGTATTTAAAATGTATCGGTAATACTCCTTTAGCTAAAATCGATTTTGATATTGGCACAAAAGCTACAATTTTGGCCAAATTAGAATTCCTCAATCCAGGCGGCAGTATTAAAGATCGCCCAGCTTTGTTTATGATTGAAGAAGCCGAGAGAAAAGGGGAGTTGCGTCCAGGTGGAACTATTATTGAAGCCTCATCGGGCAATCAAGGTATAGCTTTATCAATGATAGGCGCTGTAAAAGGATATAACGTTATCGTAACTGTTCCAAACAGAACTAGTAGCGAAAAAATCGCCACTTTACAAGCATATGGCGCTAAAGTTTTTGTTTGTCCAGATACTGATGATTTACAAGATCCAGAAGGCTATCATGCAAAAGCAAGAGAATTATTGCGTAAAATTCCCAATTCCTATATGCCAAATCAATATTACAATGTTGAAAATCCAAAAGCACATTATTTAACCACCGGTCCAGAAATATGGAATCAAACCGAGGGTAAGGTTACTCATTTTTTTGCGGGAATGGGAAGTTGTGGAGCGATATCTGGAACTGGCAAATATTTAAAAGAGCAAAATAATAAAATAAAAATTATTGGCATTGATGCATTGACCTCTAAATTATCTATGCCGGAAAATCCTAAGGCATATAAATCTGAAGGTATAGGAGTTGATGTTATTACTGATACTTTGAATCGTGATGTAATAGACAAAATTATTCCAGTTAGTGATGATGGTGCATTCACGATGACCAGAGAACTGGCTAAAAAAGGCTATTTAGTTGGTATATCAAGCGGGGCGGTTATGCATGGTGTGATGGAATATGCAAATAATTTAACCGAGAATGATGTTGTCGTGGTTATTTTTGCTGATTCTGGAAGAGCTTATTTGAGTAAGGTATTTAATACCTAGTAATAGTAATACTGAGATCCTCGGATCTGCGCTTCGCTTGTCCTAGGATGACAATCTATTTTTTGTCATCATTCGTGTCAAGCACGAATGCAGGCTCTCAGCCTCATCATATTGTCATCCTCGGGCGAAGACCCGAGGATCTACAACTTTATTCTATTTTCTCCTAACCAACACTATAACATCGATAAAGATAGCAGGGCTAATAATAGTAAAATACATAACAAGATGTCAGAACTAGGCACCTTTGCTTTGCGGCACTTTAATTCTAATACAGCCGCTATAAAATGGGCTGGTTGGACAAAAATTTCGGGATGGATATATGTTCTTATCTATTGAAAAACTACTATCTTCAACGGATATATTGTCGCTTGATCTTATTTGATTATAGATATCCTTTTCGTAATGAAAGAAGTCTAATTGAATATTTTGTATAATCTTATTGGCTTCTAAGTATGGTTTGTTTTTAAAATGATTTTTCAGGGTTTCTATTAGCAACTTGATTTCTCGCATATCATTAACAATTGTGCCAGTAGTTTTCTTTATTGGTGAACCTTCTAAAACGGTTGGTATAGATAGCGAATAGTAAACATAGGTTGGTTTTATAATATTGTTTTGTGGCATGCAAGCATGCATGATAGTTGGTATATATTGTTTTAGCGCATAATTCTTGATGAAAGCTTCCTGCAAACTTTTTTTTGGGGCAGATTCTTGGGAGTTACCCATAACGACAAAACCCGGGAAATTCCCCGCAACAGTAGACAACAAATGTTTTACTTGATCAATTATGTATGGTTTTGGTTGTAATCTTCGTGAAGAGATAATTTCAGTAAACAACTCCCAATAAATATTAAATTTTATTTTATCAATTGAATAGTTTGCATGTTCCCAAACTATGCTTAACAAATAATCCTTAAATTTTTCCCATTCTTTAGAATTATTTTTAAGATTCAACAACCATTTTTCACCAAAAAATAAAATAGTATTTTGCCATGGTTGGTTGAAGTTTTTACTTTGAGCGATGTTTCTAAACATTTCCCAATGATCAGATAATGTCTCTATTTGTATGGTAGATGGAATATCATAGCTTACGCGCAATTTTTCAAGACCGGCCTTGTCTGTAATTTTTGGGAGCATGAAAATAGAACGTGAGCCTGCAGAAAAATTCCATATCGGATCGGATTTCCTTCCCATCATATAATCCATAGCTTCGTAAATTCCTGATAGACTTCCCTTATTGAATAAATTGATCGGTATTGCTCTTTTACCCGTATCGACAAAAAGTTCACTATCTTTTTCTAAGATAAGGAACAAAGGCATAGAACTATATAGCAATTCCTTCTGAACCAGTTTATCAACCGAATGATGAGATAATGGAATGAGGCCGTTATTGGCGGATAACAACTGCGCTACTCCATGTTTTATAAACACGTCGCCGTATAAATAAGTGGATTTTACAAACTTATAACTATCATCAGGATTAATAACATCAATGATCTCTCCGAGTTTTTTGTTCGTTTTTAATACATCATCACGAACATCTTTCCAGGTTACAATGGACATTTTTCTTTGTGTAGGTCCTTCATCATTCATAAAACCTCTGTATATAACAATAGGTTAGGTTAAAGAAAGTGTCGATAAATTATTCAAGGTTTAGAGTAACCAATTTCATGGATTAAATCAATCAATAAAAAAACGAGTTTTTTACATAAGTAATTCGTATAACATTTCATAGCATGGATAGATATTGATATTGGGACTAGGGAGCTGGGTAAATAAGTTTTTGGCACTATAAAAACAATTTTCCCGTTTATGGAGGTGTAAAATGACAAACAACGACAACGATCTCCGATTAAAAGAAGACAAACGAATTCATCAGGTGATCGCACGAACATTAATTTTTATTGTTATGCCCATCACTTGGGGGCAGGTTTTCTTGTGGATGGCAATTTTAGGATAGATAATTAAACTAAAAACTGGCATATAATGAATAATGGTATTGTCGCTGAGCACAATAAAAGCGTGCCGCTAACTCGTTAAGCATTTTAATGGACAACCAACTAACCATCTATAGTGGATCCCTCGTCTAGACCACAAAGTAACAAAATTAAGAAGTAAATCTCCCTAGCATGAATGATTTCTTTATTTCAGGCTCATCTTGTATTGGACAAGACTGAAGGTAGATTTGTCCACTTTTCGAGACTATACTATTTTTCTGGGATGTATTTAGTTTTTGTACTTGTTTGCTGTAAATGGAAATGGTGAAAGAGAAGTTATCATGAATATTAAAGAATTGTTGAAAAAAGTTACTGAAATAGAAACAGCTATTCGTTCTGCTGAACGAATAGCCAGCGGTAGATCTAGTCCGGGCTGGATCCCAGACAGAGGAAAGAAGCAGGCTACAGCGGCCGAAACAATTGAAATTCCTGAGTCTGCAAAACCACTAATTAAAGAATTAAAAAAAGCCTTTCCTGAAAATGCAGGAGATATAGATTTAATAATTACCCATATCATGGAAGAAATATCCCATAAACCTCATGAAATACCCGCTAATATTGATCTGACCTGGATAGACGAAGCGAGTAACGCTAGCGATGACCAAAAAGAAGGAATAAGACAAGCATATATAGCGCTTTTGCCTTATGCCAGGCTTGTGTATGTAACAGAAAAAAATGGCATGCCTGAAGAACACGCCAAAAAACTTGCGACCATGCTTGGGGGCAAGAAAGAAGTTATTACATATTTAGATCGATATCTCAAACTCTCTACTAACGTTCTCACTATGCACGATGCATGTTTATTTGGTATTCCAGAAGGAGAATACACTTTAGATACATGGCAAGCATTATCACGAAATAATTTGCAGGATAAAGAGTTTCGCAATTTATTAGCCCAAGCATCAGATATCGAGAGGCTGGCTAAAGGAATGGCTGGTCAGAGACCAGACCAAAAGAAATTAAAAGAGCAT
>MGXJ01000052.1:0-5200 GCA_001801345.1 Gammaproteobacteria bacterium RBG_16_37_9
AACACACCTGTATTTTTTGCGATTCTTTAAGCTATCGTAAGTTGGATTTATGCTTAGCATGTGAGCATGATTTGCCGATTTTACAAGATTATTGCAAAAGATGTGCTGAGCCTTTACCTGAAGGACAAAAAATTTGTGGTTCTTGTTTAAGCAATTTATCAATGCAGATTGAAACCATAGCTCTTTTTAATTACTCGTCGCCAATTGATCAGCTTATTATTAATCTTAAGTTTAGAAATAATTTGATAGGCGCTAGAATTTTAGGCGAGTTATTGGGTAATCATCTGCATGATCAATATCAAAATAAGAGCAAACCAGAAATTATTATTCCGGTGCCGCTCTATTCTGCTAGATTACGTGAGCGTGGATATAATCAAGCGCTCGAATTATCGCGACCTATTTCAAAAAAATTAAATATTCCAATTGATAAGTTTAGTGTTAAGCGGGTGAAGAATACTGCCGCTCAAGTTACGCTATCTGCCAAAGAGCGGCAGCAAAATATTAAACAAGCATTTAGCGTTGATAAAAAGTTTAAATATAATTATGCTGCAATAATAGATGATGTTATTACTACTGGAAATACCGTTAATGAGTTATGCAAAGTTTTGTACGGTGCAGGTGTGAGCAGAATCGATATTTGGTGTTGTGCTAAAAGCCAGTTCAAAAATGCTTAATCTGGCGTCCCCAAGGGGATTCGAACCCCTGTTACTGCCGTGAAAGGGCAATGTCCTAGGCCTCTAGACGATGGGGACATCATCCTGAATATAGCAGTTAAAAGCATTTGCTGCAGTTTTAACTACCAGATTTAGGATGATGGTGGAGCTAAGCGGGATCGAACCGCTGACCCCTTGCATGCCATGCAAGTGCTCTACCAGCTGAGCTATAGCCCCAATTCAAAAACCATTCAACAAAAACAAAGCTCCATTAATCGTCCCTGATGCCGCATGTTCCGGCCAAACTTTTTTCGCTTTCGCGTCCTGCTTCGCTCAAAAAGCCAGCCAAAATCTCCTTGATTTTGGCGTTCAGTGGCGAAAAGCTTCGCTTTTCGAAAACCCCACTTCACCCTGTTTGGCGTTCGACGGCGCAAAGCAATGCTTTGCGAAAACTCCGTCTCGCCCAGCTGAGCTATAGCCCCTCCAAACTATCAATACTATACAGCAAAAGGTAACAGATTCTAATTAACTTATAGCAGCACGTCAATTATGTTATTGATTTTTAATTTAGGACGCTTAAGTGGTTTCAGGTAAAAGATGCTTGTAACCAGTGGCGCTCCACAATGGTAGCAGCAATAATATCGATAATACTGCACACGCGCTTATTACAATAAAAAACCCTAGCCAGCTAAAGTTTTGTAATATTAATCCTACTGGGTAGCCAGATATCGCTGCTCCTATATAGCCAAATAAGCCTACGAATCCCGTTGATGTGCCAGCCGCTTCTCTATGCGATAACTCAGCTGGCGCCATACCGACCAGCATTTGAGGGCCAAAAATAAAAAAACCTATACCAAACATTAAAGAGCTGTGTAAAAGAAAATGGCTTCCCGGTATGAGCCAAAAAAGCAGCAATAGAAGGACAACTCCTAGGCTAAATAACACATTGGTTTGCCCGCGCATGCCGCAAAAAATCTTATCTGAACACCAACCCGCAACCAAACTGCCTACAAAGCCGCCGATCTCAAAGAATGACATGCAGCTATTTGCTCGCATTAGAGTGTATCCATGTTCAGTCAGGTATACCGAACCCCAATCATTTACAGCAGTGCGAACTACATAAACCAGGACATAAGAAGAGGCTAATAACCAAATATATTTATTTTTAAATACATAATCGAAAAATATTTTTATTATGGGTAGAGTTTGTTCTTTTTTGGATATTTTTTCTATATGATCGTTTTTATATTCTTCAATAGGAGGTAGGCCTTGGGATTCTGGAACTCCTCTTAATCGATTAATAAGGAAAAAACCTGAGATGATTGTAATTACGCCAGGGACAAACATGGCTGCCCGCCAATCAGCAAAGAATATAACACTACTTGCGACAATAATAGGGATTAATGCTCCGCCTAAATTGTGAGAGGTATTCCAGATTCCCCACCAAACGCCGCGTTCAGATTGGGAATACCAATGAGTTAATAGACGAGCGCATGGGGGCCAACCCCAACCTTGAAAGAAACCATTGGCGAGCCAGAATAACGTTAAACATGGTATTGATGAAGAAAAGCCAAAAAGGATATTTGCTATACCGGTCAAAATTAAACCAATCGCCATAAAGTAACGAGGATTTGATTTGTCTGATAGCATGCCGCTGATAAATTTGCTTACGCCATATGTTATATAAAAGACACTGCCTAATATGCCTATTTGAGCTTTGGTAAAATGAAGATCTTGGATCATTTGTGGGATAACAAATGTAAAGCTTTTACGTGTAAAATAAAAGCAGGCGTATCCAATATACATAGAATACATTGTTCTTATGCGCCAATAGCGGTAGGTTTTATCGATTAATTTAGGATCAAGTATTTTTTGAGTAGCAGGGGTTTCTTTGAGTAGACTCGTTAGGCTGAAGTTTATCATTTAATTTTTGCCCGTGTTAGTTTAAGCCAAGTCCCAAAATTTTTATTTTAATGATGCTCCATATTAAAAATATTTATAAAAAATGACAACGGCTAATTGTACTGTAAATTTTTATTAAGGCTATAAAAATTTTAATTTTTTGACTGCGCCCGGGGTATGAACCCCGGGCTTGTCCAAGGGGGAGAGCTGCGCCTCTCCCCCTTGGCAATTCCCCATTGCTTTGTTCCAGCGGCAAGCCGCGGGAAATAAATTTAAATTAGAAATAATATTTTAAAAGATTGTGTGATATATGTATAATCCACAAACTTTAGAAATTTATGAGGGTGTTTTTTATGGCAATTGAAAGAACTTTGTCGATTATAAAACCAGATGCGGTGGCGAAGAACATTATTGGTGAAGTCTTAACCAAATTTGAAAAAAACGGTTTAAGGGTAGTAGCGGCCAAAATGTTACATTTATCGCGTAAGCAAGCCGAGGGTTTTTATGAAGTTCACATAGGAAAGTCTTTTTATCAGCCACTGGTGGATTTTATGATTTCGGGCCCAGTATTAGTGCAGGTTTTAGAAGGGGAAAATGCTGTTATTATGAATCGCAATATTATGGGGGCTACCGATCCTAAAAAAGCCGACCCTGGAACTATCAGAGCTGATTTTGCTGATTCAATTGAAGCTAATGTAGTGCATGGTTCTGATAGTATTGATAATGCCAAACAAGAAATTGCATTCTTTTTTAAGCCCGAAGAAATTTATTCGCGCTAAAGCAATATGAACAGTAAGAATACATTTTCTTGGAAATATGAAGCTTGTAGCAGCGAGGTTGATTCTCAAGAAATAGTTAATAATGCTAAAAATAATGCGGCCAAAATAAATCTTCTAAATTTTGCTTCTGATGATCTTGAAAAGTTTTTTCTTGACCTGGGCGAAAAATCATTTCGCGCGCCACAAGTTATTAAATGGATGCACCAAGTCGGTATTAGTGATTTTGCTATGATGAGTAATTTAAGTCTAGTTTTGAGACAATATTTAGCAGAACATTGCGAAATTAAAGCGCCGAAAATAGCCAAAGAGCAGGTTGCAAGTGATGGCACTCGAAAATGGTTATTGCAGCTAGAAGATGATAATTTTATTGAAACTGTATTTATTCCGGAAGATTCTCGTGGCACTTTATGTGTTTCCTCACAGGTTGGATGCCCGCTGGGTTGTGATTTTTGTGCTACCGGAGCTATGGGATTTAAACGTAATTTAACTGTGGCGGAAATTATTGGTCAACTGTGGTTGGCAGTGCGCCAATTATCACCTGATAAAACGACTCGAACTCATGTTGTTACTAATGTTGTTTTTATGGGAATGGGCGAGCCGCTTTTAAATTATGATAATGTGCTTGGGGCCACGAAATTAATGTTTGATGATAATGCCTATGGGTTATCTAAACTTAAAGTTACGGTTAGCACTTCTGGGTTAATTCCAGAAATGCTTCTTTTAAAGGAGCAAAGCGAGGTGTCTTTAGCGGTTTCTCTTCATGCACCGACGGATGAGTTGCGTAGTCGGTTGATGCCAATCAACAAGAAATATCCCCTGAAAGAATTAATTACAGTATGTGATGATTATTTTAAAGATCAGCGACGTTACGTTACGATTGAGTATATTATGCTTGATGGCATTAATGATCAGGCCGCACATGCCAAACAATTAGTGAAATTACTTTCTCATGGGCGTTATAAGGTAAATTTAATTCCAGGAAATGTAGTGGCGCATTCTAGTCTTAAGCCATCTTCTTCAGCGAATATAGATATATTTCGTCAGATTTTATTAGATGCTGGTATTAACACTATTACACGCAAATCACGCGGCTGGGAGATATCAGCTGCTTGTGGGCAGTTGGTTGGCGCTGATAATGCGTAGATATGGAATCGGTAGCCAAAGATGGTAGCTCAGTTGGTAGCGCAGTTGGTAGCCGCAAGCTTTAGCTTGCGTTGCATAGAAGCGCAGACTAAAGTTTGCGGCTACCGCTTACTAACTATAACTTAATATTTCCCATAAATGATTAGCAAAAAACACAAGAGCCTGCCCTCGTGTTAAATACGAGGAATGACGCGCTGGTATCAAACGGTTATTATTTTTGCGATGACTATTCAGCGCAATAAAATGAGTTTTATACGCCTCACTAAATTACCATCAATAACAGTTGTTTCATTATTGATATTCCTGTCTAGTAGTTGCAGCACCTCACCTAGCCAAAAAAATCAAATTGAAGCAGCGCATATTAATGTAAAATTGGGCTTGCTTTATTTGCAACAAAACCAAGTTGAAATTGCTAAAAGCAAATTGTTACTTGCATGTAAACAAGCACCGCGTGATGCAGAAGTTCATGATGCTCTTGGATATTTTTTTTCGCATACAGGTGAGTTAAACGCCGCAACAAAACAATATTTATATGCTATAAAATTAGCTGATGAAAAGGGAGTGTTTTGGCACAATTATGGCAAATTTTTATACCAGCAAGGTTATTATCAAAGAGCACATGAATATTTTTTGCGTGCAGCGAGAGATTTCAATTATTTGTATGTAGGAGATGCATATGCCGATGCTAGCAAGGCTGCTGGGAAGCTACGGCAGGACAATTTG
>MGXJ01000052.1:5214-8304 GCA_001801345.1 Gammaproteobacteria bacterium RBG_16_37_9
TACAGAAGCGGTTGTACATGGGTCTGCACATACTGCTGTTACCCGCGGACTTACGAGGGTTTCCCCATACTATCATCCTTGAACGAAGATACTTGGGTCTTCGTCCGAGTATGACAGGGATGTAGTAGACCCTCGGGTCAAGCCCGAGGGTGACAGAAAGAAGAGTGGTCATCCTCGGGCTATTTTGTATGTCATCCTCGGACAAGCGCAGCGCAGATCCGAGGATCTCTATTATGACATTTATTGCATTAAAATCACTTCAACTCTCACCAAAACTCGCATACAATATGCTCCACCGTATTTAACGATTCGTTGATTACTTGGTATAAAAAAGAGGAGCTTGAGATGAACAATATATTAGAGTCAATAGATACGTCACAACATACCCCAGGCCAGATTATTAAGGCTGCCAGAGAAGCACGACAAATTAGCCTGAGCGAGGTTGCGCAAAGATTGCTACTTAGCAAGCAAATTATTGCTGCGATTGAAGAGGATAATTACACTAAAATTCCAGCCAAAGTTTATGCTGAGGGTTATCTTAAAGCCTATGCTCAATTTTTACAGATCCCAATTGATGGGTTACTTGAGAGTTTTCGTCGTTTAAATATTTATACTGATGCTGAAATTAAGCCAGAAACAAACGCGCCAGTTAAAAATAGTGGCTTAAATGAGTTATTGAAAGGGCGGAGAATCAATTTTGTCTTGCTAATTGTATTGCTGATACTAATTTTAGGTTTATTGATGTCGCTTGTAATTAAGTCATTTGTTAATAAAAATACAGAAGCAACGAATATTTCAAATGCTCCAAGTAGTGTTGTAAATGGGGGAAGTAGTGGTTTCGAGAATGAACCAGTTTTTGTGGTTACAACTGATATTGCAGATGATATCGCCAATACAACATCAGAAAAAAAAATTAAAAATAATGTTATTTCTACGATAATGGAGAAGATCAATTCGCCATCATCCTTGACACTTGATGTTTCGCCCAAAGAAACCGAATCTAAAGATAGTGTAAAAAAGGAATAATTTAGTGAAAAATATTCAAGCAATTCGAGGTATGAATGATATTTTGCCTGATACTAGCCGATATTGGGAGATGGTAGAGGGATTATTGTGCCATGTCGCGATACAGTATGGTTATCAAGAAATTCGTTTCCCGTTACTCGAGTTCACCGAATTATTTACTCGTAGTATTGGAGAGACGACAGACATAGTAGAAAAAGAGATGTATACTTTTTTGGATCGTAACGGTGATAGCTTAACTTTGCGTCCTGAAGGAACTGCTAGCTGTATTCGTGCTGGAATTGAGCATGGTTTATTTTATAACCAAATACAGCGGTTGTTTTACTGTGGTCCCATGTTCAGACACGAGCGTCCTCAGAAAGGTCGTTATCGCCAATTTTATCAATTTGGCGTTGAAGCTTATGGTTTATTTGGTCCAGATATTGATGTGGAAATAATGTTGTTAGCTATGAGGTTTTGGCAAGAGCTAAAAATAGACCATAAAGTTGAGTTGCAAATAAATACTTTAGGCAACTTAGAAACTCGTGTTAAATACCGCGAACAATTAGTTCAGTATTTTAACAATAATTATGATGTTTTAGATGAAGATAGTAAACGACGTTTATTAACTAATCCGCTTCGCATTGTCGATAGCAAAAATCCTGACTTACAAGAATTAATTAAAAATGCTCCTAAAATTTTAGATTATCTTGATTATGAAGCTCAAGCTCATTTTGATGGTTTGTGTAGGATATTAGATGAAATTAAATTACCATATGTAATTAATCCGCGTTTAGTGCGAGGATTAGATTACTATTGTCGAACCGTATTTGAATGGGTAACTACAGAGATTAGAGCGCAAAATGCTGTATGTGCTGGCGGCCATTATGATGGTTTGGTAGCGCAAATGGGCGGCAAATCTACCCCTGCTATTGGGTTTGCCATGGGTTTAGAGCGTTTAATTTTATTAGTGGCAGATAATTTGACAATGCCAAATTTGCAGGTAATTTATTTAGTTCTTTTAGGTGATGATGTGATTGCAGAGGGGATGTTGCTTGCAGAAAAGATTCGTGCAAATAACAAAGTAAATGTTATAGTTAATTGTGGCGGTGGTAGTATGAGTTCGCAACTAAAACGAGCTGATAAAAGTGGGGCGGCTATCGCTTTGATTTTAGGTGATGCTGAGCTTGCCAAAAGAGAAGTATTGATAAAATATTTGCGTGAAGATAAACCCCAGCAAAGTGTCAAAATAGAGAATATATTTAATTATTTTTAACTCGAGAATTAAAGGTTACATATATGCCAGTATCAGATAAAGAACAGATAGAGATTGTTAAATCTTGGTGGAAGGAATATGGGTATTATATTTTATTTTCAATAGTAGTTTTTATGAGCGCCAATTTTGGTTGGCGCTATTGGCAACAATACAGCCATTCTCGTTTAGAGAGCGCGTCGGTAATTTATACTCAAATGTTAACCGCCATTGAGCGACAAAAAAAGGAAGAATTAAAATTATTTGGGGAGAAACTAATTAAAAATTATTCAAGTTCTCCGTATGCGAGTCTAGCTGCGTTTATACTAGCTAAAGATGCAGTAGTATCTGGCAATTTAAAAATAGCTGAGGATAAATTACGATTTGCTATTAAGAATTCATCGAGCAAAACTTTACGCCAACTTGCTCGTATTCGTGCAGCTCGCGTATTGATAGCTTTGGGAAAATCTCATGAGGCGCTAGACTTATTAACGCCAGTAGATGATAAAGGCTATGATGCAGAGGTTAGCGAGGCTTTTGGAGATGCTCTACTAGCCCTTGGTAAGGTTGATGAAGCAGAAAAGGCTTATCGCAAAGCGCAACACTTAAGCGTGGATAGAGCGCAATCCCCCTTATTGAAAATGAAACTGCAACAGTTTTAGGATTATTGTATGAGCAATAACATGAATTTAATCGAGCGTGTTCAATCTAGTTTTTATGATAGTATTGAAGTAAAAAATAATGCTGCAAAAGCTTTGTTGCCGACAATTGTTGGTGCAGGTCAAATTTTGGCACAATGTCTTAAAAATGGGCATAAGATTTTGAGTTGTGGTAAC
>MGXJ01000052.1:8325-15539 GCA_001801345.1 Gammaproteobacteria bacterium RBG_16_37_9
CAGCATTTTACTACCGAGATGGTAAATCGTTTTATGATCGAACGCGATGGCTTACCAGCTGTTTCGTTGACCGCTGATATGGCAGTTTTAACTGCAATTGCTAATGATTATGGTTATCAAAATGTATTTGCCAAGCAAGTTAAAGCGTTAGGTAGAGTAGGGGATATATTGCTTGCTATTTCTACAAGCGGTAATTCACAAAGTATTGTGCAGGCTATAAGTATGGCGCATGAGCATCAAATGCAAGTTATAGCATTGACCGGTAGCGATGGCGGCTTGATGGCCAAACTTTTAGATAAATCTGATATTGAGATCCGCGTGCCATCTAAAATAACACCACGTATCCAAGAAACTCATATTTTAATTATCCATTGTTTATGCGATTTGGTTGATCGAATATTATTTAGTGACAAATTTGAGGAAAAAGCATGAAAAAAATCCCAGTAATTATTTTATTAATTTTAACTTTACAAGGTTGTTTGCCAGCTATTTTTGTTGCTGGTGCTGCTACTGGTGTAATTATTTATGATCATCGTAATGCTAAAACTATGTTCGAAGATCGAGATATTACTTTCCAGATACAACATAGATTTGATAATGACAAAGAACTGCGCAATAAAGCGCATTTGTCGATTACGACCTTTAATCATATTGCATTATTGTTAGGACAGGCGCCAAATGATGAGTTGCGTAACCGAGCTGAAGCGATAGTGAAATCTAATTCAAAAGTCAAAATGCTTTATAATGAAGTCACAATTGAAAAGCCAATTTCAGATATGGCGCGAGCTAATGATGCTTGGATAACTACCAAGGTAAAGACGATTTTAGCAACTGTTCCAGGATTGAATTCTAGCTCTTTGAAAATTGTAACCGAAAACAAAGTAGTATATTTAATGGGATTGACTACGCGCACTCAGGCGCAACTTGCAACTGATAAAACTCGAACGGTGGCTGGTGTCAAGAAGGTAGTAAAGTTATTTGAGTATCTTAATTAATACGGGCTAATATGCAGTTAAATACGGTTCAAACAATCACAGTTTGGGTTTTGCCCGTGCTATTTGCAATAACAGTTCATGAAGTAGCGCATGGTTATGTGGCCTATTTACTAGGAGATAAAACAGCGCGTATTTTAGGCAGATTAACTTTAAATCCCATTAAGCATATTGATCTTTTTGGCACTATTCTTGTGCCACTTGTTTTATTATTTCTTAACACCGGTGTAGTTTTAGGTTGGGCTAAGCCAGTGCCAATTAATTCCCGCAATTTGAATAAACCTAGAAGAGATATGGCGCTGATTGCACTAGCCGGACCTACTTCTAATTTGATTATGGCTGTTATTTGGGCCAGTATTGCTAAGGGAGCATTTATATTGCTAGCATTAAATTTCCCTGGAGCTCTTGCCATTTACATGATGGGTGTGGCAGGTATTAGTATCAATTTAATGTTAATGGTTTTAAATATATTACCGATTCCACAGCTTGATGGTGGGCATATTATCGCAGGTTTATTGCCACAAGCTCTGGCAATTCAATATGATCGTATAGCTCCATATGGTTTTGTTATCTTGCTAATTTTATTGGCGCTGGGAGTTATAAACGTTGTGATGCAGCCAGTGATTAATTTTTTATTTGCATTGATGGGTTATGTGTTTGGGTTGTCTTTGTAATGATTCTTGAGTTTCAATAGAGTTCTTTCAAAACCTGCGTCTTTTGTCATACTACTGCGTTGCACATTCGCTCGCAATGCTCATTTACCTAAAAGTAAACTCCGCTTGCTCACTTCATATGCGCCTTGTATTATGCCAAAATACTTGGTTTTGATGAAAGAACTCCAATTAACAAAAAATTTATGATTCACGTTTACCACTGTTACCATGACTATGACTATGGCCGCTCGCGATGAAAGGCTTACTCAGATCATCATCGCTAGTTGTTATTAAATTTGCAACATATTCGTAATCCTCGCTTTTAGGAGAAATCATTAGAACTAGAATACCCTCTCCTTTTTTACAATCAAGTTTTGTTCCAGAGTAATTGCCTACAGGTAGCATATTGGTCATGTCTTTCACCTCAATCGATGATGGTGCTATTGCCGGCATACATATTGCCTTAATATCACAGCGAGTTCTAGGAGCTTTGTCGTTATCTATGAGATATTGTTCCCAATCAGTTATAATAATCGCATTGGGTGTTCCTGCTCTTCTCATGCCCTTGGTTATTAAAGTAAGCTGTGTTTTTTCATCAGCAATACGTTCAAATGCCCTACTCTTATGTCCTTTACCTTTATATTTAACAGTTATCTCTTCTATCTTTTCTGCATTTTCGGCATAACAACTAGAATCAAGGATAAATAAAGCTAGCCATATAGTAATTAAAGAACAAATAAGTTTTTTTGTATTTAACATAATTATATTCACCCTTTTTAAATTGTAATGAAGTCAATACTAGTTCGGTTACCGAAGAAATGCCAGAATATATAAAGTATAATTTTCTCCGAATTATAGAAGGCAAGAAATTACTAAAAAAGTATATTTTTTATTATTACGTTAGGCTTATTAGCTTATCCGAGATTCACATTTGTAGTGCAAAAGTAAGTAATTGATGTGATGGTGACTTTTATTGCTCTTTACCGCCAGATATGACTTTTAACTGGAGCTTGCCTGTTTTTGCAGGGATCGCTTCGGGTAAATCTGCTTGCTCGGTTTCGTCTAGATAGTTTTCATGCTCTTCATATGGGAACTCCATTCCTTGAGTGTTTTCTTGGGCATAAATGGCAACAACCGCTGAGATTGGAATATAAAGATCGTGACCAACTCCACCAAAACGCGCCTTAAATGTCACAGCTTCGTTATCTATCAACAGTTGGTGTGTCGCTTCAGATGAAATATCAAGAGTAATGGTATTATCTACAATGTATTGTTTTGGCACATCCGTCCCAGGAAAAGTAGCATCGACGGAGATATACGGAGTGCATCCGTTATCAGCGATCCATTCGTAGATAGCACGAATTAAATATGGTTTGGAAGACGTCATATAACCTTCGTAAAATGAATTTATGCTTTGTCGCCTGCGCTCTTCGCGCTCCTCATTTACGTAAAAAGTAAACTCCGGGCGCTCTGAGCTTGGCTTCGCGCCTAAATTCATTTTACGAACGGTATGAGTTCCGTAACTAAAATACTTTGTGTTTCTGTTTATATTTAATCTCTAAGTTCGCGTTCTAGTTCAGATAAACTTGCTTTAAATGAGTCACGAGCAAAAAGCCTGTTCATGTAGTCGCCAATGGGCTTTGTTTGGCTTGGTAGTTCTACGCCCAAACTTGTTAGACGCCAAAGCATTGGTGCCAAGCAGCAATCGGCCAAAGTAAAATCTTCACTTAAAAAATACGGCGCTTCTGAAAACACTGGAGCAATGGTTATTAATTGTCCCCGAAGATTTTTACGCGCATCATCAGCTTCATTTTTTTTGCCTTTTTGAATTATATTAATCAATGTTAGCCAATCGTGTTCTATGCGGTGAATCATTAATCGGCATTTTGCGCGGGCAACCGGGTAAACAGGCAGTAGCGGTGGATGAGGGAAGCGCTCATCAAGATATTCAGTAATAATTCCAGCTTCATAAAGCACTAGGTCACGATCTACTAGTGTTGGGAGAGTATTATAGGGATTAATGGTTAATAAATCTTCTGGAGGATTATTGCTATCAACATATATTATATTAACAGCAATGCCTTTTTCTGCTAGAACTATTCTGGTTCGGTGACTTGCAATGTCTAGTGCATCAGAGTAAAGGACCATTGTAGAGTGTTTAAGTGCCATCGATAATGCTCCAGTTAAGTTATTTAAAACCTGCGTCTTGTATTATGCCAAAATACTTGGTTTTGAAAGATGTCAATTTTTTGTTTTCAAACCATCATTTGGCTGGGGGACTAGGATTTGAACCTAGATAAGCGGAGTCAGAGTCCGCGATCTTACCATTAGATGATCCCCCATACAGAGGGTATAAAACGTAAAATAAATTAGCGTTTAGAATACTGTGTTCCTCTACGTGCTTTATGGCGACCAACCTTTTTGCGTTCAACTTTACGAGCATCTCGAGTCAATAATCCAGAAGTGCGCAATAATTTATGAAGAGTCACAGTTTCTTCAGTTGTGTCGCTTTTGGCAGTAGTTTGTTTTTCGTAGTCTACTAGTGCGCGTGCAATGCCAAGACGGATAGCACCAGCTTGGCTACTATCGCCGCCGCCTCTAACGGTTATTTGTGAGTCAAATTTGCCGAGCATATTTGTAACTTCAAATGGTTGACGCGTTATCATACGTGAAGTTTCACGACCAAAATATTCCTCAAGTGGGAGGCAATTTACTGTGATTTTACCATTACCGCGATAGAGGAAAACTCTTGCTATTGAAGTTTTGCGTCGGCCAGTGCCATAGTAGTGTTTTTTTGTCATTAGTGTTACGCCCTAGATTGTTAATGTTTTTAATTTTTGTGCTTGATGTTTATGCTCAT
This sequence comes from Gammaproteobacteria bacterium RBG_16_37_9, assembly GCA_001801345.1. Lineage (GTDB taxonomy): Bacteria > Pseudomonadota > Gammaproteobacteria > UBA9339 > UBA9339 > UBA9339. The sequence goes on from MGXJ01000052.1 coordinate 12,831, forward strand.
TTCCAACATATATTTTAAGTTTGCTCAGCATGTCATGACCAAGAGTTCCTTTAGGTAGCATCCCCTTAACAGCGTTTTTTAATACTAATTCAGGGGCTTTTATTAATTGTTTTTCTAATGATATTTCTTTGATACCACCTTGATATCCAGTATGGTGATAATATTTTTTGTCTTTTAGTTTGTTGCCGGTAACATGAATTTTTTCGGCATTAATAACTACAATATAGTCTCCAGTGTCAATATTAGGAGTATACTCAGGTTTATTTTTTCCGCATAGATACTTTGCAATGGTTGTTGCCAAGCGCCCAAGGGTTTTGTTTTCGGCATCCAATAGATACCACTCTTTTTTATGGTCTACACTTTGATTAAAAGTCTTCATTAAATTCTCGCTAAATATACTGTAAAAAATGACATCTACCGCAAAGCGGGGATGATTCTACAGTATGAATTATATAAAAGCAATCATGCCAAAAGATGTTATTTTGCATCCCGTATAGCGCTTCGCAAAAAAAGATTTCTTATTTTAAAAAAACCTAGTATATTACGCATAGCTTGTGGTATTGTGACTCAGTTAAATTTTTTATTCACTTTAAAATCAAGAGGAGAGTTATGGCAAAGAAGGTAAAAAAAAGTAAAAAAGTAGTAAAAAAAGCTGCTAAAAAAATGATGGCTCCTAGCAAGAAGCAATGTGTTGCTGGCCCGTTAAAAGTTAGCAAACCTTTTAACAAATCACAAATTTCAGGTGCTATTGCAGATATGGTTTGTGTAAGTAAAAAGGATGCAAACTGCATGATTGATGCTATGTTTGAAGTTATAGTTGCCCATCTAAAAAAGCGTAGCGGTCCAGGCGAATTTACTTTCCCAGGTGTTGCAAAGTTTAGAGTGATTAATAAACCAGCAACAAAAGCACGTCAGGGAATTAATCCTTTTACTGGGGAATCAATGATGTTTGCAGCAAAACCTGCACGTAACATCGTTAAAGTAAGAGCATTAAAAAAGATAAAAGATATTGCTAAATAAATTGTTTTTTATCTAATCTGTAAAAAGATCAAAAGTATTGACAAAGATTCTCGCATTTTATGGTGATAACTGTAGGGTGCGAGAATTTTTTTTAACTGTCATTCTCGGGTAAGTATTGATTGGTAAGTATTGATTGTCATCCTCGGGCGAAGACCCGAGGATCTCTTTATATATAACAACATTAAAATATCTTCATATTATATTGTTTTTAAACATATTTTTTTATATTTATTGTGCTTTCTTTAAAGAATGTTATACTAAAGTCGTGGTTTACAAAATTTTTTTAGCAATACTTGGGGGCGATCGGATTCGACGTAGATTGCGAAGCTCAAGGTGCATGCCGAGGAAGTGGTCTTACTCGTAAAATACGACTACAAAACAAAATAAACGCCAAAAATAAGCGTTTTGCTTCAAATTCAGCTGCTAACGACAGACTTGCTTTATTAGCTGCCTAGGCTGGATTTGAAATCCGTTTACAAGATGTGCTTATGCGTTTTGCTAAACGGTCATTTACATAAGCTGGTAGTTATGGTTTGTTTGATATCAGAACTACTGTATAAAATCAAACTAGCTAATTGTTACTCCTGTTCATCGGAGACAACATGCGAAAACTAAAGATGAACTAAGCATGTAGCACTGAAAGTAGAGAATTTGCGGACGCGGGTTCAATTCCCGCCGCCTCCACCATAGATAAAGGGGTCAAGTCTCATCTTAGAACAAGTTATTTTTCAACAACTACGGTATTGTTTAGCTGAAGATAAAGGGGTCATTATACGTGTCGCTATGCTCGCTAAAGATTTTAGGCCATCGTGGCCCCTAAAATCCGCTCGCATGGCCGCGGTCGCCCTCGTTACCGGCGCTTCGTGTACTACGCACACTTCGTAGCCGTCTCTCAAATGGCTTGACGCTGACTATAGATTTTCAGCACTCACTGCGTTCTGCTGAAAATCGTCAGCTTCCGCGGACTACTCGCCTTCGCCTTCGGCTCTCCTAGCTCGCAGCGAAAGTTATCTCGCATAAGATTTCATTTTTATCTTTTTTTATTTATTCTTTATCCTACGAAGTAGGACGTTAAATAACATTATAAAACCCCCAGAGATTTCTGCAATAAAAGCAAGTAACCACCCTATAAACAGGGCCTCTTCTTTGTCAACATGAGAGTCGTATCGTTGTATATGTTTTCTAAATTCGTTGGAATTTTTGAGGTTTTTAAAATCAATTTGAAGCGCTGTATCATAATTTTTAGGATTATTCCTAGCTTGTTCCAATTGATTGTTTTTTTCTAGTTGGATAAATTTTTCTAATCGATCATAGTCGGCATTTTGTACTCCCTCTCCACCCATAGCAAGAACAAAAAACACAATGAATAAACACCCATGATATAAAAATATCAGAATTTTGCGTCTAATAAACAGCCGTCTTACGGTCAAGATAATGAAAAATGCGCAAAGTGAAAATAAAAATAATTTTTCGATTGATAGTAATAAATCAAACATAACATATCCCCATTGTCTTACATCTTCATCAACAGAAAAGTCTAACTAATATTAAAAAACGTTGCTTTTTCTCCCTGCTTGAGCTCACTAATATCCTTTGGTACGACAAAAAAACCACTGCTTTGGAGCAATATCGCTAAATGAGCAGAGCCATGAGATTTTAATGGTAATAGCGTGCCATTAAGATCTAGTC
>MGXJ01000053.1:0-1584 GCA_001801345.1 Gammaproteobacteria bacterium RBG_16_37_9
TACTAGACATAAAAATAAAATTGTCCAGCGGTTACTCTTTGCCTAAAATTGGAATAATGCCAATTTTATCTTTAGAACCTAACAATTGGCAAAAAGCTGCTTCAATTGCCGCTAAATTAAACTATCGTTTTGTAAGCATGTGGGCTCAGGATTTAAATAATATATTTGAACTTAATATTGTTTTAGAGTTGCATAATTCATATTTATTATTACGCGCTTTAATTGATAACAATGCTCCGACCATTGCTTCATTTACTCCATATTTTCTGGCGGCTAATCTACTTGAGCGCCACACCCATGACATGTTTGGTATAAATTTTAGCAATCATCCAGATAATCGCCGTTGGACTCGCCACCTGGCATGGGGCGCCGATCAATTTCCACTGCGCAAAAATTTTCCAGTAGAATCATTGATGACAACGCCAACTCCTCCTGATTCTAATTATCCATTTACACAAATAATTGGATCTGGAGTTTGTGAAGTTCCTGTTGGACCCGTGCATGCTGGAATTATTGAACCAGGACATTTTCGTTTCCAAATTACTGGTGAAGATATTCTTAAATTAGAAATACGCTTAGGTTATACCCACAAAGGCATTGAAAAAATTGCTGAAGGTCGTGAGGTTAATTCTCTAATAAAATTAGCTGGAAGAGTATCAGGAGATAGCACTGCAGCACATGCTTGGGCCGCGTGTGCAGCGCTAGAAAATGCCATAAATTTAGAAATTCCCAATCGTGCTTTATATATACGTGCAATTATATGCGAGCGTGAACGAATCGCTAATCATTTGGGGGATTTTGCTTCGGTCTGTAACGATGTCGCTTACACATTCGCCTACTATCAATTAATGCGGTTGAAAGAATTATGGTTACGCATAAATGCTCAAATTTTTGGACATCGTTTTATGATGGATTGCATTACGCTCGGCGGAGTTACAACTGATTTGAACTCCGAAAACTGCCAAGCACTACACAAGCAGATTAGCGATTTTAAACTTGAACTTGATGAGTTAATTGTTATTTTTGAAGCGCATTTCGGCTTGCATAATCGCATAAAAACCACGGGAATATTAGCAGCAGAGCAAGCTGCTAGTTTGGGTGTGCTTGGTTATGTTGGTCGTGCTAGTGGTCATAAGTTTGATTTGCGACACGATGTGGCGTATCCACCATACGATAAATTTAAAATTCATGTGCCTGTTTTTAATACTGGCGATGTCCTTGCGCGTTTACGAGTGCGTTTCCAAGAAATTTTAGTTGCACTTGATCTTATCGATCAGTTACTTAATACTTTGCCATCAGGAGCAATCCATACGCCATGGGTAGCACCTAATAAAGTTGTAGAAGGTATAGGACTTATCGAAGGTTGGCGCGGTGAAATTATAACATTTGTTCGACTTGGTGATGATAATTTGGTTGAACGTTATTTTCCTCGTGATCCAAGTTGGTTTAGTTGGCAAGCTCTCGAACAATTGATTCAAAATAATATTGTGCCTGAATTTCCTGTGTGCAATAAATCGATTAATGGTTCATATTCAGGAGTTGATTTATAGTTATGCTAAAAACGTTACTTAAAATATTTAAAGT
>MGXJ01000053.1:1605-5024 GCA_001801345.1 Gammaproteobacteria bacterium RBG_16_37_9
GCAAAATTAGAATGTATTGGCGATGCTTGTAAAAAAATTATTGATGCTAAATTTGCTGGAAGTTTAGCGATCAGGCATGTTGATGCTGGTTCATGCAACGGTTGTGAATTAGAAATTCATGCATTGAATAATCCATTTTACGATATTGAACGTTTTAATATTCATTTTGTTGCTTCGCCAAGGCACGCAGATTTACTTTTAGTTACCGGTCCAGTTTCACGCCATATGGAAAGCGCATTAATTACAACTTACGCAGCGATGCCTAATCCCAAATTAGTATTAGCAGTTGGAACTTGTGGAGCATGCGGTGGTGAATTTGGATGTTCTTATGCAAGTAGCGGCAAAGTAGCAAATGCAATTCCTGTCGACGGTATAATTCATGGTTGTCCGCCCACGCCTTTAGATTTACTCCAGGGTATTTTAGAATTATTGCATTGAGGCTTTATTGCCTTTTATATATAATGTTATTGTCTATTGCTGTGTCCCCCCAATATTATTTTTGGAAAAGGAGATGATATGAATATTAAGGATTTATTGGCAAAGATTAAGGTAATAGAAGAAAGTATTAGTAAACAAGCAAAAACTACTGAGTATAAGGATAAGCCGGCAAGAAGGCGGCGGTCTTGGATCAAAGAAGGAAAACAAGAAATAGGAATGGAATCTGTCGAAAGCAGTGCTGATTTAAGCATATCCCCAGCGACTTCTGAAAGCGAATCACCTCCCGCTTCTAGATCGGAATCTCCCACAACCTCTGAAAGTGAGTCCCCTTCGACTTCTGGATCGCAATCCCCAATAGAAAGATCAATAAAACAGCAAGAAAGCTCAATAATATCCGCCGAAACAATCGAAATTCCTGACGTTGCAAAAAAACTAATTGAAGAATTAAAAAAAGCCTTTCCTGATAATCAAAAGATGAAGCGGATTTTTCAGAGCTAGAAGCAAAATTGCATGATCACGGCAGAAAATTACCAGATGAAATATCGGATAAAATATCTACAGCTAAGCATCAGCATCATGTTGAATCCATGCCATGTAATATACTATGAAAAGCAAAATTAGTGGTTTTTAAGATAGTGAGAATATGTTATTCATTGATTTTTAAGTATATTTTTATAAAATTGTGGCTAGTAACTTTGCTTATAAAGATGGAAGTAAATTTTTTTGACCACTGAATTTTTATTAGTGTATAATCATAACTCCTTCAAGGACTGGAGACTGGAATGAAAACATGGAATGTTTTAAAGGGTGATTTATCGCGTCATTTTACCAAAGGACTGGAGACTAAAATGAAAACATGGATTTTGAAAAGTGATTTATCTCATTCACCGCAAGCTGCTCTTAGGATGTATGCGTGCGGTCGTAAAAATCCAAATCTAAAAGCTGGTGTTAATAATCCTGATGTTTCTTCCGCTACTAAAGCTCAAAATTGTTTTTCAGTGGGCGGTGGGCTTAAGTTGCGGCTAAAAACACTAGCAAAACCATTTGATCAAGAGCCTTCTGTTAGCATATAAAAAATCTAACTAGTTTCCGAAATATTTTTTTACTAGTTCCCTAAGTGTGCCGTCAGATTTTATTTGGTTGATGGCATCATTGAGTTTTTTCATAAGTTCAACGTTATCTTTTGCTATGGCGATTCCATATTTGTGCCATACTAAATTTGAGTATTTTGCTGGTAAGCCAATTAAACGGTATTTTTTAGAATCTTTTTGTTTTGAACGCCAATGCATTAGCGTTGTGGAATCGCCAATAACGGCATCGATTGTGCCCTTTTCTAATGCAATATAGGCATCGCTTTCTGTGGGAAATATTCTAATTTTTATGGTGTCACCGTATGCATTTTTTAGATGATGTATAAAGCAAGAGTTTTCTTCAGCTCCAATAGTTTTTCCCTTAATTTCGACTGGAGCGGCATTAAATGTGGTATCTTTGATCGCCATTAATTGTATGGTGCTAGAAAAGTATGGTTTGCTAAAAGAAACGTCTTTTTGGTGATATTCGTCAATGCTAATAGCATTAATCCAGGCGTCATATTTATTGGTTTTTAGAGACAGAATCATATTGCTAAAATGGTCATTGTTGAAAGTGCATTGGACCTGCATTTTTTCACATAGAGCTTTAGCAATATCAATATCAAATCCTTGTAATTCTTGATTGGCGTTCAATATAGTAAAAGGCGGGGATATCGCCGTGGCGAATTTAAGGATCTTAGCTGCGGCATGAGATGTAGTGCTTATTAAAAAAACTAATCCCACGCTTATAATACTTATAAATAAGCCTTTCTTAACCATAATTAGCTCTTTGGAGAGGCATTATAAATGTTTTTTATTAATTATGCTATTACTATGAATAGTCTTTTTACTTATCCTAAGAATAGGTTAAAATTGCGAAAATTGATTTTTTTGGAAGAGGGGAGTATGTCTTTAAAATCAGATCGATGGATTAAAAAAATGGCGCTTGAGCATGAGATGATCAAGCCATTTAGTGATAGGCAGATAAAAGTTGAAAATAATGAGCGTTTGATCTCTTATGGTTTATCAAGTTATGGTTATGACGTGCGTTCAGCAGACGAATTTAAAATTTTTACTAATATTAAAGCAGCTGTTGTGGATCCCAAGAATTTTGATCGCGACAGTTTTGTTGATATCAAATCAGAAATATGTATTATCCCCCCCAACTCTTTTGTGCTTGCGCGAACGGTAGAATATTTTAAAATTCCAAGAAGCGTTTTGGTTATTTGTTTGGGTAAATCAACTTATGCGCGTTGCGGAATAATTGTTAATGTTACTCCGCTCGAGCCAGAGTGGGAGGGGCATATTACTTTAGAGTTTTCAAATACCACTAGTTTACCAGCAAAAATTTACGCTAATGAAGGGGTGGCGCAGTTGATATTTTTAGAAGCGAGCGAAGAGTGTGAAGTTTCTTATAAAGATCGTAAAGGTAAGTATCAAGGGCAAACTGGAGTTACTTTGCCAAAGACTTAAGTTTATTCCCCGCGGATTGCCGCGGGAACAAAGCAATGGGGGATTGCCAAGGGGGAGAGGCGCAGCTCTCCCCCTTGGACAAGCCCGGGGTTATACCCCGGGTGCAGTCAAAAAATTGATTTTTTAGAGGTATATAGTATGCAGATTATTGATCAAAGTTGGGAGTGGTTGCAAAAGCCATCGCATGTACTAGAAGTAATTGAACTTGCTGGCCGCACTTGTTATAAATCTGAAAACCGTATTACTAAAGGCTCAGCAGAAAAATTTGTAAAAATGATAGTGGGTTTAGGTCATGAGACTGTGATTGAGCATGTAAGCGCTTCGGTGCGTTTTATTACTAATCGCGGCGTTACTCATGAATTAGTTCGACATCGTTTGGCTAGTTATTCACAAGAAAGCACGCGTTATGTGCGTTATAGCGGCGGGCTTCAATTTATA
>MGXJ01000053.1:5036-5217 GCA_001801345.1 Gammaproteobacteria bacterium RBG_16_37_9
ATGATTCGAAGTATTCTGAAGAGCAAAAAGAGCATTGGAAGAACGCTATGGAATATTCAGAAAAAGCATATTTAGAAGCCTTGGAAAAAGGCGATAAACCCGAACAAGCTCGCGAAATGTTGCCGCATGCGATTAAAGTCGAAATTGTTGTAACGGCAAATCTTCGAGAGTGGCGTCATAT
>MGXJ01000054.1:0-1967 GCA_001801345.1 Gammaproteobacteria bacterium RBG_16_37_9
TTCTCAATGAATATAAGAACCGCATAGAGTAAGGAGTTGCAGGCAAGTAAAAAGATATTTTTCGCGCAAAATGAGCTAAAATAAGGGCATAAAAAGGATCGAGGAGACATTTTATGCACATCAAGAAACATTTAAGTTTTTCTAGTTTGCGTAAGTTGTTATCTGAATGTTTTTGTAAAATACCGGAGTATCGCCAAAATACTAAGGTTAGCTATAGCATCCATGATGCAGTGATGAGCGGATTTGCTTGCATGTATTTTCAAGATCCGTCGATTTTACAATTTCAGGAACGGATGGAGAAGACGTTACACAGAAATAACCTATCGACTTTATTTGGAGTAAAAGATATCCCTAAAGATAGCCAGCTTAGGAATATTGTAGATGAGATAGCATCAAATAAATTTGAGTACTTTTTTGAAGAGTTTGCGAGAAACCTACAAAGGGGTAAACAGCTGGATGAATATCAAATATTACCCAATCTGTATTTGCATACACTTGATGCAACCGGATACTTCTCATCAGAAAGTATCCATTGTCCTGGGTGTTTAACTAAAACACACAATGAGGGAGAAGAAGACGAAAAAATAAGATTTATGCACCAGGCGCTTCAGGTAGCAATAATGCATCCAGATAAGCGCCAAGTTATACCTCTGATGCCTGAAGAAATAAAAAACACTGATGGACAAACCAAGCAGGACTGCGAAACCAATGCTGCAAAGCGATTGATAAAAAAGCTACGAACAATGCATCCTCGTCGGGGGATTATTTTATTAGGTGATGATATTTATTCAAGACAACCGATGATTGAAGAAGCTAAAAGCCATAACATGCATTATTTGTTTGTAGTAAAACCCAGCTCACACAAATATTTGCAAGAATGGGTAGATGCTTATAAGAACTTATTCACCTGCGAGTATACAAATTTTATGAAGGGGGAAAGGTACGTTTTAGAGTGGATGAACAAGGTATCGTTACATGGTGGTGAAAATGCGCCAGAAGTAAATTACTTGCTATGCCGGGTGTATAAGAAGGATAAAAAAACAGGTGAAGAAAAAAAGACATATCAAAATAGTTGGGTAACTGATATAGCGCTTGATAAAGGGAACGTTTATAAGTTAGCCCGTGGAGGTCGTTGTAGATGGCGTATCGAGAATGAATGTTTTAATACCCTTAAGAATCAAGGATACAATATAGAGCGCAATTATGGCCACGGAGAAAAGAATCTATGTTTTAACTTTTACTTACTTACCCTGATAGCTTTTGCATTTCATCAAGTGTTTGAGTTAACTGATAAACTATACCAGGCATGTAGAGCGAATTTTTGCAGTAAGATGTTTATGTGGGAAAAGCTGCGTTCATATATTGATTTACTAATATTTGAAAGTTGGGAGATTTTGTTGACGTTTACGCTGAACCCCAAAGAATATATTCAATGGGCTAAACCGCCGCCTGCGGCATAGAGATTTTTTATTTTTTTACTAGAGTGCTAATTTATTCGATAAAAAAAACGAAGGAGTGGCATTCTTAATTGTCAGAAATAGGACTCGAAATAGGCGAAACCGATGGGTAAATATTTTGAATTTTAAGAGTTTTAGTAAGAGCCATAAATAATTATTGCAATTTATTGGCATTCACTGTCTAAATTGGCAAAAATGGTATGTTCATTGAGAATTGCTGTACATAGATAATGTAAACTTATTATTTGCTAGTGATGGTTTACACTAATCTTTTTCTCTAGGTTGTAAGGAAGGATTGCCAAAATATTGGTTACAATTTCGTTAGAAGCTTTATAAATAGTATTCGGACCCATAACAATCTTCCTTTATATTAAATTTTAACACTTTAAACACATGTCCTTTTCTAAAAATAACTAGCCTGCGATCTTAGATACGATTTTTTAGATTTGACTAGCTATTTTTAGTTGGTGCGCCCGGAGAGATTATTCGCCTACATCCTGTAGGCTCACC
>MGXJ01000054.1:2027-2499 GCA_001801345.1 Gammaproteobacteria bacterium RBG_16_37_9
CCGATTTTGTCGAACTCCCTCGGGAGTTCTCATCTCCCGCTTTCTCCAACTAAAAATAGCTAGTCTTTGACTAGCTATTTTTAGTTGGTGCGCCCGGAGAGATTCGAACTCCCGACCTCCTAGTTCGTAGCCAGGCACTCTATCCAACTGAGCTACGGGCGCGTGTTCAGCAATGTTCAGTAAAATTGACAGGATGTCATCTCGCCCAACTGACCCCGTTTAAAGGCATAACGGGGCGGCGGCTACGGGCGCAATATTAAATCTGGCGGAGAGGGTGGGATTTGAACCCACGATGGGCTTTTGGCCCATACTCCCTTAGCAGGGGAGCGCCTTCGGCCACTCGGCCACCTCTCCAAAAATAAATCAATAAACTTACGACTTGAGATAATACCAGATTTTTTACCGGCTACTAGAAAATTTTAAATTTATTACCCGTGGCTTGCCTCGGAGACAAAGAAATGGGGGATTGCCA
>MGXJ01000054.1:2528-17029 GCA_001801345.1 Gammaproteobacteria bacterium RBG_16_37_9
CTCTCCTACTGTCATCCTCGCGCTTGACGCGAGGATCTAACATAGAATATCGAGATCCTCGGGTCTACGCCCGAGGATGACAAGAAGAGGAATGACAAGCCCATATTCCTAATGCTAGAATCATTCCCTAATCCACTCTGCATCTATAACATTATATGTCACTCAAAGCAGCATTTTACATTTTAAAAGAACCGTCACTTAAAGAACGCGCCCTATATGCATGCCGCATAATTGAAAAAGCATATACTAACAATCATAAAATCTACATCCATACTACTAATTTAGAAGAAGCACAAAATTTTGATACTCAACTTTGGACTTTCAGTGATATTAGTTTTGTTCCACATGAAATTTATAACCCAAACTCAAACACCGATGCGCCAATATTAATTGGCTACAGCATGGGTCCAATCGGACAAAATGATATATTAGTCAACCTTACACCTGAAATTGTTCCATTCTACCAACAATTTAATCATCTGATTGAAGTAGTCCCAAATGACGAGAATTTGAAAACTCTGGCACGCAAACGCTTTGCTGTCTATCAAAAACAAGGCTATCAAACAGAGGTTTTTAATATTTGAACCTTGACAATGATTATCCAAATGGCAATATGTGATCCTCGAGCGCATGCTTGTCATCCTCGGGCTTGACCCGAGGATCTACCATACAATGTTGAGGTCCTCGGATCTGCGCTTCGCTTGTCCGAGGATGACACACTATTTGGAGCTTCGCTTGTCCGAGAGCTTGCCCTCGTGTTTAACACGAGGGATGACAGAGGAACACGGCTATGTAGCTCAGCTGGTTAGAGCGCGGCACTCATAATGCTGAGGTCAGTGGTTCGAGTCCACTCATAGCCACCAACATAACTCAACCAAAACACCACCAATTACTAGAACCTCTGCAATATAGAAGGAGTCCATATACGAAACAGCGAGTGCGAGGGAGTCGGGGTTATGATTCGCATGAAGTATGATACTCAGGACGTAAAGGAATCGAGGCTTGCCCTCGGGCCAAGACCCGATGGGCAGGAGCCGTCCCCAAGAATCATAACCTCGACTCCCGAAGCAATGAGCGGTTTTGTGAATTACGTTTCGCAAAGGCTCTAATTATTTTTCAACCAAATGCTGTCCCCTATCCCAGTCTTGTGGCGGAGGAGAAGTTTCGTATTGGCTAACTCTCTTAAGATAAATAGAATAAATTTCTATATTAGGATATTGCGCGGTCAATTTTGCAAACTCTTCTTTAGACTTACTCCAATCATTAGAATCATATAATTCCAAAGCCTTCTTATATTGCTCCAATTCTACCTCCAAAGCAGCAGTCTTCTTACCTAACAAACACAGAGGCTCATAAATTTTGGTTGGAGCTACTTTGCCCTTCACATAAATACAATCTATAAAACGAAAAACAATTTCATTACACTGATCTTTTGTTGCCTGCGATACTAAAATATCTGTTCCATACTTCTTGTTAACCCCTTCCAAACGCGAGGCCAAATTTACAGAATCGCCCAACACAGTATACGCTTTACGATACTCCGATCCCATATCACCAACGTGCATTATCCCAGTATTAATACCTATGCGAATACCAATATTAGTCAAATTTTGTTCGGCAAAAAATGGCGCTAATTCCTTGACTTTATTTTGCATCAACAATGCAGTCTTTACTGCATTTGAAGCATGCTGCGGATCATCTATTGGATCACTCCAAAAAGCTACTATCATATCGCCAACATATTTATCAATAGTTCCTTTAAACTCAAAAATAATCTTAGTTAAAGGAGTAAATAATGTATTAAGAAACTTCTTAACCTGCCTTGCATCTAGTTTTTCAGAAATAGACGTAAAGCTCCTAACATCAGCAAACAACACCGTCATCATTTTAGTATTGCCTTCTAAAGCATGCAGATCTTTAAATTCCAACATTTTGTCAATATGTTCTGAAGAAACATATTGCCCATAAATATCATGCATTTTTTTACGATATCTATTCTCAAAGAAATAGCCATAAACGCTGTTAGCAACCCCCAAAGTTAATATCTGTAAATAAGGCAACATTAGATGCGGTAACACCCATTGCCATTTAAGCAGTAATGCTGCATTAAAAACAAATATCAAGCCCATCATGCCTAAGGTCAGCAAAAGCAGGCCAACCATCGAAAAATGTGCAGCCAAAATTGTAAAAATCAAACCTAACACTATAATTAAAATTCTTTCTACTCCAACCAACCAAAGTGGCGAAGAAATAAGATTTTTATTTAAAATAGACTCGATAATATTGGCATGAATCTCAACGCCAGGATAACCTATGGATTGCAATGGCATAGAATGCAAATCACCAATACCTACACTTGAAGATCCAATTAAAACTATCTTCCCTTCAAAAATTTTTGGAGAAAATTTATTCTGAATAACGTCAGAAGCTGATACATAAGGAAAAGAAAACGCCGGGCCAATATAATTAATTAAAAGCTCTCCAGATGAATCAGTTGGAATATAAGTATCGCCTAACTGCACGCCTAAAAATACTTTACTTGTGCCAACATCACGTAAATCCAAAGAAATTTTTTCAATCAACAAATAGGCTCTAACTGCTTCTAGCGCCAAAGAGGGATAAAGATCCCCATTATATTTAATCAAGAGCGGTGAACGCCTTATGGATCCATCTTCGTCAGGATTAGTTGTGGTAAAACCAGTGTATTGAACGCTATCAGCCAAAATAGGTATATTGCCAATAAATTTAGGCATCTGAGAAATTACCAAATTTACAGGGTTAGTGAAGGTTATTATAGGTTTTCCAAGCTTTCCAGTTAAAATATCTCTATTAAAAAACACTCCCAAAACAACATCGCTTTTTGCTAGTGTATCTGCCAATATTTTGTCATTATCAAAATATGGCAGTTGTTGTGACAAATAATCGGCTATCGTGACAGGGATATCTTTGCTTACCCGAGCATGCTTCAACAAAACATCAGCTATATTAGGTTCTATATCTGGAAGTAATACATCAAAAACAATAACTGCCGCGCCGCTATTTTGAAGGGCTTTGACTATGTCTGCAATTCTATTGCGAGGCCATGGCCACCGCCCGTCATATTTTAAACTTTTTTCATCAATATCAACTATAACAATCTTGTCGGATTTCTCTCTTTTATGAAATACCTTAAGACTGGCATCATAAAAAATATAATTAACTCTTGTTAATACTCCGGAATATTTGAAAACAACATCCCAAGTAAAAAGCAAAAATATAATAGTGACTAAACCACCTGCGATAAAAACTATGGTTTTTTTATGCATAAGAGATAGTTTTCATCAAAACCCTATAGATTAAAAGTCCAAACTTTTTTCTTGTTTTTTCGCCCCCGAAGATTTGGCGAAAATTATCCTAAAAAGAGTAGTTGAAGCCGTAGCGAAAGCGTTTAATATATTGAATCTAGCTTTACTAGGCCACTACAGGACACCCACCATACTATCAACACACCACATTCTCAGAGATGTAATGTCTCATATCAAGGAGCATTACTCAAATCATCCCTCCATCGGCATTGTATGTAATAGTTCCGATTTGATCTGGTGATATCCCAACATTTCCTCCACTCCCATTACCATCCATCAGGTGGTGAGGACGATGGACGATGGGTACACAAAAACCTAAGGTGGTTCCCCAGGATCAAAAAACGCAGGTTCCCCAAGATCAACAACAAGCTCCACCTCAGGCTCATTCGCAGGTGGTGGCTGAAAAGGCGGATCCCCAATATCAAGCTCAATAAACTCCTCCTCAGGCTCAATCGCAGGTGGCGGCGTCGCAACTACTTTCTGCTCTGCTTGCTGAATACTCCCAGTTTGTCCTGAAGGTTGTGGTGACGACACCGGGGTATTTTCTTTTTTCGTGTCACCAACAAAACCAACCACCTCTTTACCGAGACCAGCCCCTGCAACTGAGTTTACTAGTTGTATTGTAGTAACCACACTAAGGTTAATATTTCCGCTACCTACTTGCTTAGCAATAAAAGCATTGTTGATGCTTCTAGCATCAACAAGCATTTCTTTGCTTATGCCTTTATTAGCCCAGACACCTATCTGGCCATCCATAACCTTACCCCCAGAAATAGTAGCGGTTGCATTTATCTGCTTATAAAAAGCCTCAAAAGCAGTGCCCCTAATAGCGATAGTTATCACGGGCGTTTTTAATAAATGATTATCTTGTGCCTTATTATTCTTACCCTGACCACTTAAACTAATCAATGCTCCTTCTACAAGATTAGCAACATAACGATTATTTTTAGGATTTTTTGCATCTAAATTAAACTCATTCACAGCATACTTGGTATTGGGCTTTAACGTAATAATCGTATCGTCTTTGAGCCTCAGCTGTGCATTGCTATCTTTGTCTTGCGTCATAATAATTTCGTGTAAATAAAACTCACTGCGACGCTGTAATAATCTTTTTACTCCGGCCTTATTTTGAGCATAAACTTTTCCCTGGGCTGCAACTACAGTGCCAACGGGAACAGAAACTGGAGCCGCCATAGCATCAATCCAAATAAATAGAAAAATACTAAAAAAAACTATCCTTTTATCACTCATAACTTACCCTCATCTCAATTAACAAATTTAGAATTCAAAACTAATACCTGTCCAAGTCTCAAAGCGATCATATTTATATATGAAAACATTACTACTATTATTGGTATATGCCCCAAGCACATACCAAGTGTATTTAGGATGAAAATGATAATACACTCCCGTTGTAACCTGCCGATATGAATCTTTGCGTCTTGGTGAATCTGTAAACTGCTTTACATCGTATAAAGACCTTTGATATATACCACCTACAGTTACACTTATTTCTTGGGTTATATTGCGCGTAGCTGCAATATCAACCCCGTAATAATCATTACCATAATACTTTGCCCCAACGCCTCTTGGTTGATTCCGCCCATAAAAAGTTTGCGTAACAAGCATATTACGGTCATCGTAATAAAGCCACTCTAACCCCCCAAGGCCCATATATACATCCGACGTCCTGTTATTTGGATAAGCAAAAATACCGCCATTAGTATAAATTTTTAAATTGTTATGCGAATTTAAAACCCGGCTTAAACTAACAGCTGCTATGGGAGCTTCACGATATCTCTTTCCATTCAACATATATTCTTGATAATAAAAAGTGCCGTTCAACAAATATAAAGGATTTAACTGATAATCCATTCCCAAAGATAGATTTGCCTGGCTGGCATCAAAACCATTGACTTCTGTATATTCTTTATGAGACACATTAGCATTCCAAAGTAAATTAAATTTGGAATTTGAGGTAAGTGTATGCGTGCCACCAATACCAATTTGTGGATACAAATAGACTGACTTTGGATTACCGTTGAGCTCTCTTAGTCGACTATACAAATCAGATACTTGATCATTGGTATACTGGTTTACGTCAAAATTTATAAGGTCCAGATACTTAACGTAATCTTCATCGGTATTAGAGCTAGCATTATTATCATATCCAAAAAGCATACGCCCATAAATATAATATGACTTATTTTCTTCTGAATAATCTTGATTAATTTTGTCTGATAATTCCTTGAGTTCGCTGCTCAAAACAGATGGATGCGCACCAGAAATTAATAGCTGTATTTCAGTCTTGGCTCTATCATACATCTTCAATTCATAACTTGCTTCGGCCAGTAAAAATCTAGCCCTGTCATTAGAGGGGTTATTAATTATTACTCTATCAAAAGCAAAAAACGCCACATCAGGCTTCCCTGCTGCTAATGCAGCCCTACCAAACAACATATCAAATGATTGATCACCAATTGCTTGTTTGCTCAAATTTTCAGCAAACTGGTATGCCTCTTGATAGTTACCCTGATTTAAAAAATTATCGATTTTCGCTAAAGATTCTTGGCTTGTTATAGCAATTGCTGGCGATATCATCGCTATACCGCAAGCGATACACCAAAACAAAAATATCTTAAGTTTGCTACTAAACATAAAAAAACACTCTCCCTTGTTTGCGCACAAAATCCTTAATATTCTATACTATTTCATAACAAAATATATAAAATTTTTAAAAGTAACTAACTCAAACCAAATATGGCTTTGACTCGCTAATTTTTTCTGCTAATCTCATTATTGACTATGAAAAACAAAACTTACGAACCTCATCTAATTGAACAAACCTGGTATCAAAAATGGGAGCAAAATAATTATTTCGCTCCTAGCGGCAAAGGTTCCCCATATTGCATCGTAATTCCTCCGCCCAATATAACCGGCACCTTACACATGGGCCATGGCTTTCAAATGACCATCATGGATATTTTAATTCGTTACCATCGAATGCTAGGAAATAATACCATGTGGCAATTAGGAACAGACCATGCTGGTATTGCCACACAAATGGTTGTAGAAAACATTCTACATAATGAAGGAAAAAGCCGCCATGACATTGGTCGTGAAGATTTTGTAAAAAAAATCTGGGAATGGAAAAAATATTCTGGCGATACCATTGCCAAACAAGAGCGCCGTCTTGGTATTTCCGGAGATTGGACGCGCGAAAAATTTACACTTGATCCAGAATTATCACAAAAAGTGCAACATGTTTTTATTAAATTATACGAAGAAGGATTAATTTATCGCGGTAAGCGTTTAGTTAACTGGGACCCTGTTTTAAAAACAGCAATTTCTGATCTTGAAGTAATCAACGAAGATCAAGAAGGGGTGTTATGGTATATTAAATATCCTCTATTAAACAGCAATGAAAGTTTAACTATCGCCACCACCCGCCCCGAAACCATGCTTGGAGACACCGCAGTAGCAGTAAATCCAAACGACAAGCGATATCAACATCTAATCGGTAAACAAATTAAATTACCGCTTACTGATCGTATTATCCTAATCATAGCCGATGAATATGTTGATCAAGAATTTGGTAGTGGTTGCGTAAAAATCACTCCAGCACATGACTTCAATGATTATGCGATTGGCCAACGTCATAACTTACCACTACTCAATATTTTCACCCAAAACGCGCATCTTAACGAAAATGTTCCCAAACCCTATCAAGGATTAGAACGCTTTCAAGCTCGCAAACAAATAATTAAAGACCTAGAATCCGCTGGTTTGCTGCTTAAAACTGAAAAACACCAATTAAAAATTCCCAAGGGAGATCGCAGTAATGCTATTATTGAACCGTATTTAACCGATCAATGGTTTGTTAAAACAAAAGAATTAGCAAAACCAGCTATCGAAGTGGTTATTCAGGGTAAAATAAAATTTATTCCAAATAACTGGAGCAAAATTTATTTTCAGTGGCTTGAGAATATTGAAGACTGGTGTATCAGCCGTCAGCTTTGGTGGGGCCACAGAATTCCAGCATGGTTTGATGAAAAAAATAATATTTATGTTGGCACAAACGAAGAAGATGTTCGCACTAAATACAAACTTGGTGATATTACACTAAAACAAGACGATGATGTTTTAGATACTTGGTTTTCTTCAGCATTATGGCCATTTGCAACTTTGGGCTGGCCTGAAGCAACCAAAGAGTTTAAAACTTTTTATCCAACTTCAGTTTTGGTTACCGGTTTTGATATTATCTTTTTTTGGGTCGCTCGCATGGTAATGTTTGGCTTAAAATTCACTGGTGAAATTCCGTTCAAAGAAGTTTATATAACCGGGTTAATCCGAGATAGTCATGGCCAAAAAATGTCAAAATCCAAAGGTAATATTTTGGACCCTATTGATTTAGTCGATGGAATTACTTTAGACAAACTCATAGAAAAACGCACTAGTAACTTAATGCAAAAACATCTGGCAACAGAAATTGAAAAACAAACACGCAAAGATTTTCCTGGTGGAATCCCAAGTTTCGGGGTAGATGCTCTACGTTTCACTTTTGGCGCTCTCGCCACTACTAGTCGTGACATTAATTTTGATATAAACCGCCTTGAGGGCTATAGAAATTTCTGCACTAAAATTTGGAATGCCACGCGCTATGTTCTACTCCAATTAGAAAATTTTGATTATACCGATAATAACATTGAATACAGCTTAGCTGATCGTTGGATCCAAACAGAAATCCAAAATACCTTGCATACTATTACTACAGAATTTAAAACCTACCGCTTTGACTTGATTACCCAGGCAATTTATGAATTAACCTGGTATCAGTTTTGCGATTGGTATTTAGAACTTGTAAAGCCAATTTTAAACTCTGATCAATTTAGCCCTGCCTTAAAACAGGGGGCACGAAAAACTCTAGTTACTACGCTAGAAAATTTACTTCGTATCATTCACCCATTTATGCCTTTTATTACCGAGGAACTATGGCAAGAAATAGCGCCAAAACTCAGCATAAAAGAACCAAGCATTATGCTGCAAAAATATCCAGAATTTGATATCCAAAAAATTGATCATGATGCTGCTTCCGAAATCCAGTGGCTTAAAAAAATTATTCTTGCAATTCGCAATATTCGTGGCGAAATGAATATTCCATCGGCAAAGCCCATCGCTCTAATTTTACACAACGGAACCGAAAGCGACCATAATCGAATTAAACAACACGAATACTATCTAAAAGCTTTGGCCAAAATCGAGTCTATAACCTGGATAAAAGAAGAAAAAATCTCTCAAGCGACCATAACTTTTTTGATAGATACGCTAGAATTTCACATTGTTTTGGCTAACCTGATAGATCTTGATAGTGAAATTGCTCGCATTAATAAAGAAATTAATAAATTAAAGGAAGAGACCGAGCGCGCCAGAGTAAAATTAAATAACTCAGGTTACACTGCTAAAGCACCACAAGACATCATCAACAAAGACCGCACTAGATTATTAGAGAATCAAAATATACTAGATAAACTACAGACGCAGCTTGAAAAATTGCAGCAATTAAAGGGTAGCGCAGGCTAATGAAGAAAGGGGTCAGACCCTTTTTTGGGTCTGACCCCTTTCTCTTCTTGGTGAACCAATACAATCCTCGCGCTCTCCTTTTCTGTCATCCTCGCGCTTGACGCGAGGATCTAGCATGGTGTATCGAGATCCTCGGGTCTACGCCCGAGGATGACACTAAAGTTCAGATTGCACTAACCCCCGAAACCTAAATTCAATTAGTGAAGGGCACAACCTCTTCACCAAAAAATAATCTAGCACCCTTAACAAACCCCTCGGTATAATCAGAAACATAAAATTGCCTATTGGGCGATATTGAGGAAGTTAAATTTTGAGCAATGAGCATAGCTTTAACCTCCTCAGCAACAATCTTACCTGCATCGATGATTTTAACTCTACCTTGATAAAAATTTTCTATGTTTTTTTTAATAACCGGATAGTGAGTGCACCCTAAAACTAAAGCATCAATACCTTGTAACATTGGATTTGATAAATATTCAGTTAAAGCAACATCAATTAATTCATGTTCAAAAAGCCCTTCTTCAATTATGGGAACAAGTAGTGGTGTAGCTTGAGCACGTAAATCAATCTGACATGCAAGCTCAGATATTTTTTTGGAATAAATTCCCGACTGGATTGTAAGTTTAGTGCCAATCAAACCAACACATTTACCGGCATAATTTTCGCATATAAATCTCACGACTGGATCAACTACATTGACAAGCAATGCTCGAGTTCCAATATAATCTTGCAACATCTCATAAGCAGCTGCCGAAGCAGAATTACAAGCAATCAAAATTAATTTAACTTTTCGTTCTAACAAAAAATCAGCAATTTCCCTAACATAACTTTGGATGGCCTGCACTGATTTATCGCCATAAGGCAAATGTTTGGTATCACCAAAATAAATCATCGATTCATTTGGCAAATTATCTACCACTGTCTTGGCAACAGTTAAACCACCAACGCCACTATCAAAAATACCTATAGGATGATCTGCTTTTAAATTTGACATAAATTAATCTACACAAAAATTTTAACCAAAAAAATATCCTAAAAATAAGTTGACATTTCGCTAAGCTGAGCCGTAGGTTGTTGATTTTTGAGAAACGTAGCGGAGCATACTTTTAGGGTATGTGAGCAACGTATCGCAGAAAAATTTGCCTGGAGCAAATTTTAATTGCCGCAGGCAAGCCCCTAAAAGGGGCGCGAAGCATGGATAGCGCAGCGTAAAATCAACAAGATACGGCCAGATTAGTAGAAATGTCAACAGATTCTACTTTCTACATCTTGCTAGCCACAAACCAAGCAAGAACAAAGGCAACCACACATACTGCCCATAACTTACCCAAGGCGTGCTTCCTAAAAAAGCCACAATCTTTGCATTTAAAACTGCTTGTTGAAACACTGGAGCTCTGGCAATGACTTTTCCTTTGGCATCAATTATAGCGCTAATTCCGGTGTTGGTGCTAAGCAGTTGATAACGCTCAACCTCAAGCGATCGCATTCTAGCAACCTCTAAATGTTGAGGCGCAGCAATAGAGTTTCCAAACCAGCTATCATCACTAACCGTCACTAATAACCCTGCCCTTGGCACATAATCCAAAACCAACCCTGGATAGGCTATTTCATAGCATATAAACGGAGCAAGTAAGATTTTTCCCGCAAATAAATCCTGCTGGTTTTTTGAACCACTAGAAAAACCAGACATCGGGATAGTAAAAAATTTATGTAACCAACTCAACATAAACTTTAAAGGCATATACTCACCAAAAGGCACTAAATGGCGCTTATAATATTTACCAACGCTCGCGCCAAAAGCCATAAGACCGTTATAGTAACGTTCATCTTGTTTATCATAGAAAGGCGTTCCACTTAAAATAGTAGTTTCATTTCGCTTGGCAACAAAAGATAATAACTTCAAATATAACCAAACATTTTCCGGATAGGTGGGTATCGCAGCTTCTGGCCATACTATAATTTTACTGTTAAAATTTTTTGCAGTTAAAATAGCGTAGGAGTTTATAATCGACCATAATTCTTCATCCCGCCATTTTCGCTCCTGGGTGATATTACCTTGAATCAAACTAACTTCTACTGGCTCGCCAATTTGCTTCGACCAATTAATTTTTGCAATACTAGCCCCAACCCCCCAAAGCACTGCAATCAATAACATTAAAGCAATTAAAACTTTTTTATTTTTACGATATAAAAACATACAAAAAATAGCTCCTGCAGTTTGGGCAATAGCAAAAGAAACTCCATATACTCCAAAAATCGTAGCCCAACCGCGAAGCGGCGAATCTATGTGTCCATATCCTAAAAACAACCAAGGAAAACCGCTTAAAAACCAACCTCTGATCCACTCTAAAATCGCTAAGCTCAATGGGAATGCCAACAAAAATTTACGCCAATCATCTTGCAAATATATGCGATTTAACAAATATCCCTGCAAAGCAGGATATAGTGCTAAAACTGCAACCAATAAAGCAAGAATTGATATAGCTAGAATTGCTGGCGCATGACCATAATGATGGATACTAATATAAACCCAATAAATCCCACAACCAAAAAATGCTGCTCCAAACAGCCAGCCATACCAAAAAGCCCAACCAGGCGAAGCCTTAAACCAAATAAACAATAATAATAGCAAAGCAACTTCGGCCACCAAATAATAGCCAAAAGGTGCAAAAGCAAGAGGCAAAATTGCTCCAGCAAAAATAGCAAGCCAGCTAAAATATATTTTATGATCTATTTTTAATAGTTTTTGCATAAACGGCTACCAAATTTAATGTAAACTTTGTTTAATAAAAATGATTTTATCAGTATAATACCTGAACTCTTTGTTTTTGTAATAGAAATTATACGGCCAAATGAATAAAATATATCAACCACAAATTATCGAAGAAGCAACCCAAAAATACTGGGAAGAAAGCAAGGCTTTTGAGGTTACAGAAAACCCAAACAAACAAAAGTTTTACTGCCTCTCAATGTGGCCTTATCCAAGTGGGCATATCCACATGGGTCATGTCCGCAATTATACCATCGGCGACGTAATTGCCCGCTATCAAAGAATGCTCGGTAAAAATGTTATGCAACCCCTAGGATGGGATGCGTTTGGCCTGCCAGCAGAAAATGCAGCTTTAAAAAACAATTTGGCCCCATCTACCTGGACTTACCAAAATATTGAGCAAATGCGAATTACCATTAAACAAATGGGATTTGCAATTGACTGGTCACGTGAGATTACCGCCTGTCGCCCTGAATATTACAAATTCGAACAACAACTTTTTTTAAAAATGTATGAAAAAGGCCTGGCTTACAAGAAAAAATCTCTTGTCAATTGGGACCCGGTAGATCAAACAGTGCTAGCAAACGAACAAGTTGTTGATGGACGTGGCTGGAGATCTGGAGCATTAGTAGAACGCAAA
Source organism: Gammaproteobacteria bacterium RBG_16_37_9 (assembly GCA_001801345.1). Classification (GTDB taxonomy): domain Bacteria; phylum Pseudomonadota; class Gammaproteobacteria; order UBA9339; family UBA9339; genus UBA9339. Next base: position 14,863 of record MGXJ01000054.1, read on the forward strand.
GAAATCTCACAATGGTTTTTGAAAATCACAGCATACGCGGATGAATTACTAAACGATCTAGATAAGCTTCCTGGTTGGCCAGAACAGGTTAAAACCATGCAACGCAATTGGATTGGGCGTTCTGAAGGGCTAGAGCTATATTTTCCAATTGTTGGTAGCAACGAAAAGGTTACGGTTTTTACAACTAGACCCGACACCGTCTTTGGTGCAACTTTTTTATCAATTGCACCAGAACATCCTTTGGCTACTGTCGCCGCAAAAACCAATGCAACAATAGCTAAGTTTTTACAAAAATGTCATAACATCAAGGTTGCGGAAGCCGAAGCTGCCACTATCCATAAAGAAGGATACGACACTGGATTTGTCGCACTGAATCCATTAAGTGGTGAAAAGATTCCAATTTGGGTAGCAAATTTTGTTTTAATGGAATATGGCAGTGGCGCAATAATGTCAGTGCCTGCGCATGATGAACGTGATTTTGAGTTTGCCGAACAATATTATTTGAAAAATAAACAAGTAATAAAACCCGTCGATAACAGCGCTTGTGATACCAGCAAATCTGCATTTACAGAAAAGGGAGTTTTGATTAATTCGGGAGAATTTTCTAATTTAAACTTTACTCAAGCTTATGAAGCTATTGCTAGTCATGTAATAAAAAACAAATGCGGCGCGCGTAAAACAAATTACCGTTTACGTGATTGGGGAGTTTCGCGCCAACGATATTGGGGTGGACCTATTCCAATGATTAATTGTGAACAATGTGGATTGGTATCAGTGCCAAAAAAAGATTTACCAGTGATACTTCCTGAAGGAATAAAGTTAAAAGACCCTAGATCCCCTCTTCATAATTTAGCTAGTTTCATTGATACAACTTGCCCCAAATGTATGGGCAAAGCCAAGCGCGAAACCGATACCTTTGACACGTTTGTGGAATCCTCATGGTATTATGCCCGCTACTGTTGTCCCAACCAAAATAATTCGATGTTTGATCAACGCGTTGATTACTGGATGCCTGTAGACCAGTATATTGGCGGTGTTGAACATGCGGTCTTACATCTTTTATACGCACGTTTTATATATAAAGTAATGCGCGATGAAAAACTTGTAAGAGGCAACGAGCCGTTTACCCGTTTGTTAACTCAAGGAATGGTATTAAAAGGCGGTTCTAAGATGTCTAAATCAAGCAACAATACCGTTTCCCCTGAAGAATTGATCGCTAATTATGGTGCAGATACTGTGCGCCTATTTGTGATTTTTGCCGCTCCTCCAGAACAATCTTTGGAGTGGTCTCATAGTGGAATTGAGGGCGCACATCGTTTTTTAAAAAAACTTTATGCTCTTGCTGTAGCCAATGAAAATATAATAATTTCCTATAACAACGTCGCTTGGGAAAAACCAGTTTTAACTGAAAAACAACGGCAAGCGTATCAACATATTCACATGATTCTCCAACAGGCAAATTTTGACATAGAACGCTTGCATTTAAATACGATTGTCTCGGCAACTATGAAACTTTTAAATTTACTCCAAGATTTGCCGCCACAACAAAATGAATCCATAATTTATGATGGCATGAGTATTTTATTGCGTCTTTTAAGCCCCATCACGCCACATATTACCCACTATTTATGGCATGAATTAAGTTTTAAAGGCGATATTGCAGATGCTCCCTGGCCACAAACAGACTATAATACACTTACTCAAACTGAAATAGATTTGATCGTGCAAGTAAACGGTAAAGTCCGCGGCAAAATAACAGTAGCTATTGATGCTGATGAAGAAACTATAAAAATTAATGCTCTTGCTAATGAAAATATTGCTCGTGTTATAGGGCAGAAAGCACTAAAAAAAGTGGTTATTGTTCCGAAGAAATTGATTAATATAGTGACAGATTTAGGTTAAATAAAAAATATGCTGAAAACCCTTACCAAATTATTTTTTATACTAATAACTTCTATGCCTCTTATTGGCTGTGGATTTCGGCTTAATACTACAAAAATTCTACCGCCGCAACTAAATCAAGTTTATTATCAAACCGAACATCCTTACGAAAAATTTGAGCTTTATTTTAAAAAGAAATTACAAGCAAGTGGAGCAGTTTTACTCTCTTGTCCTAAAAAAGCAGCTCCGATAATTCATATTTCATCTATCTATGGTTTCAGTAATA
>MGXJ01000055.1:0-3214 GCA_001801345.1 Gammaproteobacteria bacterium RBG_16_37_9
CTTACCTATAACAATGTCGTGTATCCCATCCGGGCAGACTACGATGAATCATTTAAATCCTTGTCACCGGGTTCTATACTCGAATTCAATATCCTCAAGACATTATTTGATGAGGCCAAAGTTAAGGAATATAATTCTTGTGGTCATACTTATGACTATCTGCTGAACTGGACTGATAATACAAGAAAACATTTCAATGTTGAGATATTTAGTAAGAACTTTCTGTCCTATAGTTTGCATACACTGGAATATAACATTTTACCCCTGTTTAGAAGATTAAAACTAAACAAGGCAGTGCATTACCTGAAATAAAAAGAATGATAAGCGGATAAACAACATGGTCATAAAAGGTATTAAATTAATTTCGAGAGATATTATAAAAGTAGCCCAGCGGGAGTGGCGTTTTTACCGGGTTCAACCTGATACATCCACTCTATTTCTGACCTACCGATGTAATTCGCATTGCAGTACATGCACCTTCTGGCAACGTCCCATGGAAGAAGAGAAAAAGAAGGAGATTGGTTTTGATGAGTGGAAATTAATCATTGATAAACTGGCAGATGCCGGGATTAAAACCACGGAGATATTTGGAGGGAATGTCCTCTTGCGAAAAAACCTGCTCATTCCTGTCCTGAAGTATCTGAAAGAGAAGGACTTTGTCATTCATCTCCCGACCAATCAAATTGGATTAGATGACGATGTCGCCGATGCCATAGCCTCCTGTGTTGATTTTGTCTATATCTCAACAGATGGGGTTGGGGAATATCAGGATACCATTAGAGGACAGAAGGGGGCGTCCGTGAGGGCAGAAAATGCAGTAACAAAGCTTTTAAAACTCAGACAGAATAATAAGACCCCCTGTTTGATCTGCAACACAACTGTTTCCAGGTACAACGCAGGTATCCTGGGCAAATTGGTAGAGTATGCACTATCAATGGGATTTGATGAAATACATTTCGAATATGCGGGAGAGATGTCACAGGAACATATTGATCATTCCATCATTGGAGGACTGAAACCTACCCCCTATTATGTCAAACAAGAGGAATCCATCCTGGTGGACCAGGGAGGAGCAAACCTGATAAAAGAGGGCCTGAGGAAGATTAAAAAGAGGTATGCCCGTACTAATATCAAAATAAAGACATTAAACATAGATGTCCTTTCCAAAAGGAATCTCTATGAGGGGACAATCCCTCATAAGAAGTGTTATGTTGAAAGAGCAGAAGCAACAGTGGACCCAAGCGGAAATCTGATCATCTGTCCCTTCATTAATAATTATATGATGGGGAGTCTGCTGAATAATTCATTTGAGGATATCTGGAATAATGACAGACATCGAAACTTTAGGCAGTATCAAAATCAAGGAAGGCTTGAGATGTGTTCCCACTGTATTTTAGGGGTTCAGAGAAATCCTGGTCTCTTTACCTCCCTGCGGCGTATCTATCTGACAAGGATTTCCTCCTTTTTAAATAGGTATTCTATTCTTGTTTAAAAGGGTATTCAAAAAAATAAAGAACTTAATCTTCCGGACGACTTGTTCCATCTGGTTTGAAAAAACTCTCCATGAAATTCCAAATCCAGTTGCTCCCGACGTTGATATTTCGATAGAATACTTGATGGAAGATATCAGTAGATTGAGTGACTGGTTGAAGACTCACCATGCTGTTTTCCCATGGCTCTATGTTAGAAAAGAGTTGGAGTCGGCACAGGCCAATAAGCATATCTATGCCTGTATCCTTCATCAGGATGTTATTATTGGCTATGTCAAGATAGGAATGAATAATGTCTACGTCCACGATTTTGACAAGGTAGTCCATTTTCCCTCAAAGGTCGCTTTTGTATATGATATTTTTGTTCTTCCGGAATATCGGGGAAAACATATAGCATCATATGTTCTTATCAAAATCATCCAATTTCTAAAAGAAAGAGGTTTTGAAAAATTATGGTGTCATATAGAAGGATGGAATCATGCGTCAATTAAAACATTCCAGAAGATTGGATTTAAAGAGAAGGCGAGTATCCGCTTCTCCAGATTGTTTGGGTTCCCGTTCTTCCTCCAGAATAGCTATAAGCCTCTTAAGAGCTTAGAGGCTTTTTGGGAAGCTCATTATGGGATGTCTTAAGACAGAAACCCCGGGATAGAGAACAGCCTCCATGAATTTCCGCGGCATTAATAGAAGAGCATTTCTAAAGTGGTTCGCATTAGCCAATATTTCCTTTCTTATACTTGATAATAAAAAGACGTGGGGTCAGAAAATATTAGCAGCTCCTTCTAATAGCCGGCAAAATATAGAAATTCCATCCGGAAGCGATGTGTTAAGTGTTCATAGTCCAGAGGTAATATCCAGCCATCATTTTATTCCTGACTCCTATCTTGACTCTATCAGAGAAGATAAACTTGATGAGATGTTATCAGGGGGAATAAGAGAATTCACCAAACAAGAAGATCTTAAAAGGGCTTGGTTTGACATCCTCACAAATTATAAAAAGGGGGATAAGATTGCAATAAAACCAAACTTTAATTTTCTTAACCATGGATATAAATTTACAATCACCTCTCCACAACTCATCCATTCTGTGATCAAACAACTAATTGAGATAGTTGGTGTAAATCCCCAAGAGATATTTTTATATGATTTATGTAAAAAGATTCCTGAAGATATAGTGATAAACAGGATCAGTTATCCCATTAATTATGTTGAGAGGATGGATTCAAAAACAATAGTTGATAAAGTTAAACTTCGGCTCTATTATGGATTAGCATCTGCTGATTTAGATGCAGAAATTAAGATGCGGGAAGATGTAGTAGATAAAAACGGGAATCGTGTCAGATGTTATATACCCAAAGTTGTAACACAGGCCCAGCACCTGATTAACATGCCTTTGTTGACTAACCATATCTTCATAGCGAATTCGGGTTCCTTGAAAAATCACTATGGGACAGTAAGGTTCAGTAATTTCAATGCCTACCCTGGTGTATTGCATGGCAAAGTCTTGAATAAGTCTATTGTAGATATAAACCAGCATCCGCAAATCCGGAATAAAACGAGGATTATTATTGGGGATGGGTTGTTCGGCGTATTTGATAGAGGAGAGGGAGACGGTAAAAAGATATGGAAGACATTTGATAATGACTTCCCCAAAAGCATCTTTATGTCTAAAGACCCTGTCGCCATCGATTCCGTTATGGCAAGCATGGTAATCCGGGAAAGGA
>MGXJ01000055.1:3407-3644 GCA_001801345.1 Gammaproteobacteria bacterium RBG_16_37_9
TTTCAGAACCTTGGGATAAGCTATTACAGCAATCAAAATCAGATACCATTTTTTTGACCTGGGAATGGCTTTATACATGGGGCGAACACTATCTTGGTAAAGATCGCAGCCTGTTTCTATTGGTTTTTTATGAAGGCAATGAGATCGTGGGAATCGCTCCATGGTATATCCATTCTTTTAACTTTGGTCCTTTTACATTAAGGCAGATAGAGTTTTTGGGTTGTCCAGAGGCGGGCT
>MGXJ01000055.1:3681-4041 GCA_001801345.1 Gammaproteobacteria bacterium RBG_16_37_9
AAAGGAGATTGCCCAATTAGTTTACCACTATCTCTTTTCTGAAATAGCGGGCAGGTGGGATCTCATAATGTTTCAAAACATGCCCTCTCATTCGCTCTTTCTTTTGAATTTTTTACAAGAGATTAAAAAAAATAGAAAATATTACGAAATTCAGGACGGCGCTTTTTGTCCCTTTTTGTTTTTACCAGGAAAGCGAGAAGAATTTAATAATGGGTTGTCTCAAAGCCGGAGGAGACGCATCACATATGATACGAATGTTCTCAATAGAGATGGCAAAGTCAATTATCAGACATTCCAATCCATGAATGAGACAATTCCATTGGAAAGGTTTATTGCCCTTTATAAGGCGAGATGGGGGAA
>MGXJ01000055.1:4070-5306 GCA_001801345.1 Gammaproteobacteria bacterium RBG_16_37_9
AAGGACTTTTATCCCGAAATGGTGAAAAAAAATGGGTCAATATAGATCTCTTGAGTGTTAACGGAAAAGATGTTGCCGGCCTGTTTCTCCTTCGGTATCAGGATACCTTATTTATGTATCTAATGGCTGTAGATACTGATTACAACAGGAAAATTAGTGTTGGTAATATGTTAACCGCATTGAGTATTGAAAAGGCTATTAGCGATGGTTTCTTAATATACGATTTTTTAAAAGGTGATGAAGAATACAAATTTTATTGGGCTAAGGAAGGGAAAAGAAGTCTAAACCTATTTGCCTGCCAGAAAAACCTTGGAAGTATGTTCTTTGTTTCTAAGAAGTTGATTAAGCACCTTGCCAAGGTCATTCTAAAATAGAAAACGGCTCTTACTTAAAATGAAGACCTTTATTAAAGGCAATCTTAAAAAGATCATCTGCCCCTTCCTGTACTACACAGGCTATTTTGATCATAGGCTAAGAAAACAGAAAGAAAAGGCGATCATATTGATGTACCACAGAATTCATGAAAAAGGAGATGGAGCAGGAGTAAATAAAGGCGCCTTTGAACGGCAAATGGAATTTATAAAGAGAAAAATGATCCCCATTCCTTTAACAGATATCAGTGCTTGGCTTTCAAAAAGGAAGCCGCTCCCCCCACGTGCAATAGCAATAACGTTTGATGATGGTTACGAGGATAACTTCGCGAATGCATATCCTATCCTGAGAAAGTTCGATATACCGGCTACTATTTTTTTGACGACAGGCCATATCGAAACCACAAAAGTCTTTTGGTGGGATAAGGTAAATGAAATTATCAGGAAAACAAAAAAGCCTTTTATTCACTTAAAAGATTTTCAGGACTTTATCAAAGATGGATATATGCATTCAGCAGAGTCTATCCGACTTAATACTATGAAAGAAAAGATATGTGCAATGAAAACTGTTCAAGAGTTGTTTAAGACTTTTGAATACAACAGGGTAAATGAAGCTGTTGCCCTGTTGCAAAAGATATTAGATGTTGAAGAACGAGAAATCGAATGTCCACCGATGCTTAATTGGCACCAGATAAGAGAGATGAGTAATAATGGAATAGATTTTGGCGCCCATACAGTTACTCATGTAAACTTATCGGGGGTAAGTTCAGGCCAGGCTGAGGAAGAAATTAACGATTCTAAGAAGATTATCGAGGAAAACATAAATAAACCGGTGTATGGTTTTGCATATCCTTATGGGTTAGAG
>MGXJ01000056.1:0-200 GCA_001801345.1 Gammaproteobacteria bacterium RBG_16_37_9
TACCAAGCAACAAAAACAACAATCGTTGTTTTAGTTCGGTTAAACCACCTTTTGTTTCAGACTTACCTTTTTGTAACATAATCCTCTATTCAATCTTGCCGCCGGCCTTTTCAATCGCCTGCCTTGCACCAGCAGTCACTTTGATACCGACTAAGGTAACCGCTTTATCGATGCTACCAGTTAAAATAACCTTCACTTGT
>MGXJ01000056.1:262-3291 GCA_001801345.1 Gammaproteobacteria bacterium RBG_16_37_9
ATCGTGCAATCTTATTTCGCCAACTTTATCGGCTGTATATGAGCTAAAACCAAACTTAGGCAAACGCCTTTGCAACGGCAATTGTCCACCTTCAAAACCAGTCTTGCGTCGATAGCCAGCACGAGCCTTCTGCCCCTTGTGACCATAACCACATGTTTTACCCAAACCGCTGCCCATACCTCTTCCGATGCGAGTTCTTTTTGTTTTAGAACCAAGTGCTGGCTTTAATGTATTGAGGCGCATTTAAATTTCCTCAACTTTTAATAAATAGTTAACTGCATTAATCATACCACGATTTTCTGGGGTATTTTGAACCTCGACCACATGACCGATGCGTCTTAAACCTAAACCACAAACACAAGCTTTGTGACTTTGCAATTTTTTATTGGTACTTTTTACCAAGGTCACTCTTAATTTTTTCGTTTTAGTTTTATTAGTCATAATAAATTACTTCTGCTCTGCTTCTAAATTTTTAATCCCTCGTTTCGCTGCGACATGCTCAAACGTTGTCATCTCTGTTAAAGCTTTTAATGTAGCTCTTATAACATTGATTGGATTTCTCGAACCGATACACTTTGCCAAAATATCTCTTATACCTATAACTTCACACACAGCTCGAACAGCGCCGCCCGCAATTAAACCGGTACCGTCGCTCGCTGGTATCATCACAACTTTAGTAGCACCGTAGTATCCAGTTATTGGATGTTGTATGGTGTTTTGTTTTAAAGGAATACGCACCATATTGCGACGTCCTTTATCCATTGCTTTTTGGATAGCGGCAGGAACCTCTCGCGACTTACCCATACCAAAACCTATCCTGCCTTTGCCATCACCAATTACTACAACTGCAACAAAACCAAAAATTCTGCCGCCTTTCACTACTTTAGCAGTTCGATTTACCGCAACTAATTTTTCCCGTAATTCATTTGTACTATTGTCTTTTTCTATAGTCATCTTTATTTCCTAAAACTCTAAACCATTCTCACGAGCAGCATCAGCAAGCGCCTTGATGCGACCATGATATTTAAACCCCGAGCGATCGAAAGATACTCTAGTGATCCCGATCTTTTTTACCTGCAAAGCAATGGCTTTACCAACTGCAGCTGCTGCCTTTATATTACCACCATAAACAGCCTCTTTCTTAATTTCAGCATTAAGCGTTGAATCGCTTGCCGCAACTTTACCGCCTGGCATAATTAACTGCACATAAATATGACGCGGAGTACGATGCACACTCAAACATGGTGCATTCAGCTCTTTAATCTTTGAGCGGGTTTTTTTAGCACGACGCGCACGCGTCATCTTTTTGTTCATTATTTCTTCTTACCCTCTTTCTGCACTATAACTTCACCTTCATACCGCACTCCTTTTCCTTTATATGGTTCAGGAGGACGGAAAGATCTGATTTTAGCCGCTACTTGCCCAACAAGATGCTTGTCTATCCCTTTTATTATAACTTCTGTTTGTGAAGGAGTTTCAATAACTATTCCAGCTGGCACCTGAAATTTAATTGGATGTGAAAATCCTAACGCCAAATTCAAAACTTTACCTTGTGCCTGCGCTTTAAAACCTACTCCTATCAACATTAATTTTCGCTCAAAACCTTTAGTAACGCCAAGCACCATGTTGTTTATTAAAGCTCTAGTGGTACCAGCAATTGCATCAGCAATCGGCGCGCCTTCTTTAGGAGCAAATGAAATTGTGTTGTCTTCTTTTTTTACCGTAATATCTTCTTGAATATCTATTTGGATAGTCCCTTTAGCGCCCTTAATTTTTATATTAGATCCGCTAATGCTTATCTCAACCCCAGGAGGAATAATTATCGGTTTTTTTGCAACTCGTGACATCCCCGCCCCCTTAACTCACATAACATAATATTTCGCCACCTTCACCAAGAAGGCGCGCTGCTCGATCACTCATTACTCCTTTTGAAGTAGAAATAATGGCGATCCCCATACCACCCATAATATGTGGCAACTTACTTTTACCGCGATAAGTACGCAATCCAGGTCGACTAATACGACGAACATTATCAATTACTGGTTTACCTTGGTAATATTTTAAATTCACTACCAATTGTTTTTTGCTATCAACTTCATTGATTTTGTAATCAACGATGTATCCTTCTTGTTTTAAAACTTCTGCTATTGCAGTTTTGATTTTTGTAGCTGGCATAGAAACATCAGGCTTATGCGCTGCCTGTGCATTTCTAATGCGTGTCAACATATCAGCAATAGGATCACTCATACTCATAATTTAATACCTTCCAAACACTAACAAGACATCTTTTTATTACCAGCTTGCTTTTACTAGACCAGGTACATCACCACGCATAGCTGCTTCACGTAAATGTATACGGCATAGTCCAAATTTTTTATAAATAGCGCGTGGTCGACCACAAATTTGACAACGACTTCGTACCCTAACTGCGCTCTCATTTCTGGGGCTTTTATTAAGCTTAGCCACCGCTGCCATTTTTTCTTCAAATCCAGTTTTAGGATTTTTAATAACTTCTCGTAACTCTTTACGTCTAACTCGTGCATTTTGCACTAGCCTGCGTCTTTTGCTTTCACGAGCAATCATGCATGTTTTTGCCATATAATATAGTCTCTTATTTCGATTCCCTTAATGGAAAACCAAAAGCCATCAATAACGCTTTAGCTTCATCATCTGTCTTTGCTGTCGTAGTAATAGTAATATCTAAACCACGTAAACTGTCGATTTTATCGTAATCAATTTCAGGAAAAACTATTTGCTCTTTGATACCCAAACTGTAATTACCACGCCCATCAAAAGCGCGCGTAGTAAAACCTCTAAAATCACGAATACGCGGAATTACAATTGAAATTAAACGATCAAAAAAATCGTACATTCTCTCACCACGCAAAGTAACCTTGCAACCAATCGGCCAATCAGCCCGAATTTTAAATCCTGCGATTGATTTGCGCGACAAAGTTATAACGGCTTTTTGTCCAGCAATTTTAGTTAAATCATCAACAGCACTTGTCATAATTTTTTTATCTGCTGCT
>MGXJ01000056.1:3394-3628 GCA_001801345.1 Gammaproteobacteria bacterium RBG_16_37_9
TCAACCTTGATATCATAACTTCTACACTTTATATTTTTACTAAATTTCTACCAATTCACCGTTTGATTTAAAACAACGGACCTTTTTTCCATCATCCAAAACTTTAAAACCAACTCTATCAGCTTTTTTAGTGACTGGATTGTAAATAGCTATATTAGAAATATCGAGCGCCGCTTCGCGTTCGATAATACCGCCTTGGGTATTAGTATTTGGATTTGGTTTAACGTGCTTTTT
>MGXJ01000056.1:3650-3944 GCA_001801345.1 Gammaproteobacteria bacterium RBG_16_37_9
ACAGCTCTTTTACCTTCTGCAACAACTCGCAAAACTTTGCCTCGCAAACCTTTACTTTTGCCAGTCAATACTATAACTTCATCGCCTTTTTTTATTTTATGCATAAAATCACTTTTTTAAAGTACCTCTAAAGCCAATGACACAACTTTCATAAACTTTTCGTTTCTAAGTTCACGCGTCACCGGACCAAAAACTCTAGTCCCAACTGGCTGCATCTGAGCATTCAACAATACAACAGCATTATCGTCAAAGCGAATTAAAGAACCATCGCTACGGCGCACTCCGTCTTTAGTG
>MGXJ01000056.1:3999-7394 GCA_001801345.1 Gammaproteobacteria bacterium RBG_16_37_9
CTTCTTTTATTGAAACTTTAATGACATCTCCAATATTAGCATAACGATTTCTGGTGCTACCCAACACCTTAATACACATCACCTGGCGGGCGCCACTATTATCGGCTACATTTAGCATTGTTCTCGTCTGAATCATCTACAGTCCCCAACTAACTCTTAACCGCTTTTTCTACAACCTCAACCAATTTCCATTGTTTAGTACGAGAAATCGGCCTTGATTCTGCAATAGTAACTACATCGCCTTCATTACAAATATTTCCTTCATCATGAGCGTGAATCTTAGTGGATCGCTTTATATACTTTCCATAAACGGGATGTTTGACTTTACGCACTACCAACACCACAATGGTTTTGTCCATTTTATTGCTAATCACTTTACCACTTAATGTACGAACAACTTTAGTCTTTTCGCTCATGACCTTCTCTTTTTTTCTCATTCAAAATAGTTTTAACTCGCGCAATTTTACGGCGCACTTGTTTAAAGCTATGTGAACGTGGAGCAGTAGTTTCGCCTGTATTTTTTTGCATCCGCAAATTAAACTGCTCTTTTTGTAAAGCAGCTAGCTCAGTAACTAACTCATCACGTATTTTTGCTCTTAGCTCACTTGTTTTCATTACATTATAGTCCGCGTAACAAACACTGTTTTAATAGGTAATTTAGCAGCAGCTAAAGTAAAAGCCTCTCTTGCTAATGCTTCTGTTACCCCTTCAATCTCAAACAAAACCTTACCAGGTTGTACCAAAGCTACCCAATACTCAACCGGTCCCTTACCTTTACCCTGACGAACTTCAAGCGGCTTTTTAGTTATCGGCTTATCGGGGAAAATACGAATCCACAATTTGCCACCACGCTTAATATGTCTTGTAATCGAGCGCCGCGCTGCCTCTATCTGCCTGGCAGTAATACGAGCGCGTTCGGCTGCTTTCAGCCCAAATTCACCGAAACTTACCGCAGCACCATTAGTAGCAACTCCACGGTTGCGTCCTTTAAACTGCTTACGATATTTAGTTTTTTTCGGTTGTAACATATACAATTACCTTTTTCTGTTGGCGTAACCTACTAGGTTTCGTCCTTTTCTTCAACTATTACTGGCGCTTCTTCAGTTAAAATTTCCTTACCGACCTTTTCCCCTTTAAAAATCCACACTTTTACCCCAATAATACCATAAGTTGTTGCTGCTCTGGCTGTTCCATAATCAATATCTGCTCTAAAAGTATGTAGAGGAACCCGCCCTTCACGATACCATTCAGATCTAGCAATTTCAGCGCCTCCTAAACGTCCACTAACGTGAACCTTCACACCCAACGCCCCTGCCTTCAATGCGCTCTGAATTGCTCGCTTCATCGCACGACGAAACATTATTCTACGCTCTAGTTGTTGCGCAATATTCTCAGCAACTAATTTGGAATCTAAATCTACTTTTTTAATCTCTTCAATGTTGACATGCACTGGTATTCCCAACATATGCGCAAGTTCTTTGCGCAATGCATCAATATCTCCACCTTTTTTACCCAAAATAATTCCGGGTTTACCAGCATGAATTGTAACATGTGCATTTTTTGCTGGTCGCTCAATTTGAATTCTACTAATCGCAGCAGCAGCATATTTCTTCTGTAAATAATTTCGCAATTTAATATCGGAATTTAAATATTCAGCATATTTTCTCGAATCCGCATACCAAACAGATCTCCAACTTTGGACTATTCCTAAACGTATCAGTGTTGGATTTACTTTTTGACCCATAATTTAATTCCCCTTCTTCTCGCTAGAAACAGTCACACTAATATGACAGGTACGCTTTAAAATCTTACATCCTCTACCTTTAGCGCGCGCATGCATTCGCTTCAATCTAGAAGCCTCATCAACAAAAATTCGCGACACTTTTAATTCATCAATGTCCATACCAACATTATGCTCAGCATTAGCAATTGCCGAATCCAAAACTTTTTTTACTAAAACCGCAGCCTTTTTAGTACTATAATTTAAGATGTCAAGTGCACGCGTTGCTGATAAACCACGAATCTGATCAGCAATTAATCTTACCTTCTGTGCAGAAGAACGCGCGTTTTTATGTTTAGCTATTGTTTCCATTTTTCATTTCACTTCTTATTTAAACTTCAATATTTTATTTCTTTGTATCTTTACCTTTACCATCTTCTTTTTGCACTTTTCGTTCACCAGAGTGAGCACGAAATGTACGGGTCTGTGCAAACTCTCCTAACTTGTGACCAACCATATTTTCTGTAACAAAAACTGGTACATGATCTTTACCGTTATGAACAGCAATAGTCAAACCTACCATATCTGGAATAATCATTGACCGACGCGACCAAGTTTTAATAGGCCTTTTACTCTTAGTAGTCTGTGCGGCCTCTACTTTCTTTAGTAGATGTACATCAACAAATGGCCCTTTTTTAATTGAACGTGGCACGTTTTATCCTCACTTTACACGATGACGATTGCTAATAATCATTGAATTAGTACGCTTATTACGACGCGTATGATAACCCTTTGTCGGTTGCCCATAAGGAGTAACAGGGTGACGCCCTCCAGATGTTTTACCCTCACCACCACCATGTGGATGATCAACTGGATTCATGGCAACTCCACGAACCGTTGGCCTAATACCACGCCAACGTGAAGCACCAGCCTTACCCAAAGAACGTAAGTTATGCTCGGAGTTAGACACTTCACCAATACACGCCCGACATGTTGCTAAAATTTTTCTAATTTCTCCTGAGCGTAAACGTAATGTTACATATTCGCCTTCACGAGAAATAATTTGTACTGATGCACCAGCACTACGCGCTATCTGCGCACCTTTTCCAGGACGCATTTCTATACAATGCACTACCGTTCCGACTGGTATACTATGCAAAGGTAAGCAATTTCCTGGTTTAATTGGCGCCTCTGGACCAGACATTATGCTATCACCAACTTTTACATCTTTAGGTGCAATAATATAACGGCGCTCTCCATCTTTATATAATACCAAAGCAATATACGGTCTGCGATTTGGATCATATTCTAAACGCTCTACAACTGCGGGAATACTATCTTTAATTCGCTTAAAATCAATCTCTCGATAAAATCTTTTGCTGCCACCACCATGATGTCTGACAGTTTGTCTTCCGGCGCTATTACGCGCGCTTCCACGTCCTCGCTGTTTGGAAGATAACAAAGGTTTGTATGGATCTCCTTTGTGTAAATCTGGATTTACAACTTTAACAACAAAGCGTCGCCCTGGGGAAGTTGGTTTGGTTTTTATAATCGCCATAAGTTAAACTCCACCCAAATTAATCGCCTGCCCTTCTTTTACTGTGATATAAGCTTTTTTCCAATCTTTTTTCTTGCCTTGCATATTTTTAAAATTACGCTTTTTACCTTGCACATT
>MGXJ01000056.1:7534-7699 GCA_001801345.1 Gammaproteobacteria bacterium RBG_16_37_9
TTAGTTTTTCTTCAATCATGAAAATTTCTCCTCAACCTTTTTTAACGCTGCCGCCGTAAACAAAACTTTATCAAAACTAATTAAGTTCACTGGATTAATATCACTAACACCGCATACATCAATTTTTTCTACATTGCGCGACGCTAAATATAAATTAGTATCGAT
>MGXJ01000057.1:0-1865 GCA_001801345.1 Gammaproteobacteria bacterium RBG_16_37_9
CATAGAATGTCGAGATCCTCGGATCTGCGCTTCGCTTGTCCGAGGATGACATTCTCTTTTTCGCTTGCCCGAGAACCTGCCCTCCTCGGATCAAGTCCGAGGATGTTTAACACGAGGGATGACATCCCTTTCTGTCACCCTCGGGCTTGACCCGAGGGTCTAGTTTTTACTGCATGAGCCGCAATATCCGTCGGCGCCCTACCTAGCTCATAGAGCATTTTAACCGTTTCCTGAATACTTTGCTTAATTTCTTTTGTTACATCAGCTTTATCATCATAAATCTTATAAAGCTCCTTGTAGTGTTTGGGCGTGATATTAATCATCATTGAATTGGCTCCAGCCAATAATGCCTCTTGCTTAGCATTTCTATCTAGGGTTTCTAAAGCCGTTGTTACCAAAATATTAGAATTACTATCAATAAATCTCATTACAGCTATCGTCTTTAAAATTAAATCTTTACTTACTTTTGGTGAACCAAATAACGGCGTATTGCTTGCTGGAATTAAAGGACCAAAAGAATACATATCTGGCGCCAAATATTTTGCCAATAAAATATTCTGGATTAAATCATTGTTAGTTTCTCCTGGAAAACCAACGATGAACCCAGTAGCTAATACATAGCCCATAGCTTTTAGAGCTTTAATCAACTGCACTCTATCAGCAAGGTTGGTGCCTGGACGCAACTTTGCAAAAATATCTTTATTAGAAGTCTCAAAGCGCAATAACACCGCTCGCGCTCCAGCATCATACAATTTTTGATAAGTTCCCTTGCTGCGCAAACCTAAACTAACAAACACTAACACTCCCATTTTTCTAATTTCTCTGACCATGGTTATTAATTTTGCATCGTCATACCAAAAATCTTCGCCAGACTGCAAAACTAAAGCCTTAAAACCATATTCATCTACCGCTTCTTTTGCTGCACTAATAATCTCTTCAATACTCATTCTATAACGCGGCAACTCTTGATCTTTACGAATACCACAATAGTGGCAGTTATTGCTGCAGTAATTTGAAAATTCAATCACCCCGTGAATACAGCTAGAATTACCATGTTCGCGTTGTCTAACATTGTTAGCAATTTCATAAAGAACCTTGAGTTCCTGTTCATCTTGTAAATTAAATAAAGACAACATCTCATCGGGTGTAAGTGATTTACGTAAATTAACTTTTTGCAAAACTGCTAAAGCATTTGACGAAAGCTTATTTTGATCAATTTTAGATAAAGCGGCATCGGTTTTTTTAAGTTCAAAGAATATTGTTTGCCAGTGTTCTAAAATTTCCTCAGCTTCTTTGGGAGGAATTTTACGAACCAATACTCCTCCTTGAGCATACACATAATCGCCCACAGCAACATCATCTAGATCAAGCAAAATTTGACGTTTTTCGCCAAAATAATCGATTGTGCCGGTTTGCCCGTCAATTGCGACTAATTTTGCAGGGATGGCATAGCACATAGAAACTTATCTTTAAACCCCTAAAAATTTAATAGCCAACCCACAACCACAAATAACCATACCAGCCGTAGCATTTCCATAGCGCTCAAACAATGAAAATCTCAGCAATTTCTTAGCGCCATAGACAGCAGTTAATACCATAAAAAGCATAGTAACCAAAGTCGCTAAACCAAAAAATGTTATTACCAAAATAGTATTTACCAAAGAACCCTGGATTGCCGGATACATAATTAAAGGAATTAATGGTTCGCATGGACCCAAAATAAAAATTATAAAAAGCACCCAGGGTGTAGCTTCTTTTAAACCCTCTTTGGTATGCACATGCACGTGGTCATCACTATGACCATGATTATGTATATGCGCCATCCCATCACCATACAAATGGAAATGTCTATGTTTTTTATTTCT
>MGXJ01000057.1:1901-12689 GCA_001801345.1 Gammaproteobacteria bacterium RBG_16_37_9
TCCAAAACCAATTAATAACCATGCGGCAATTTCACCGCGAAATGATTCGATAAAATCAAGTTTATTTAAAGTAAGGCCTAGATAAATCGCTACCACTCCTAAAGCTACTGCAGATAAAACGTGGCCAATACCACATAATAAAGTAACAATAGTTGTTTTTATCACGGACCAGTTTCGTGATTTTGCTAGAACAATAAAAGGCACGTAATGATCAGGTCCAAGTAAAGTATGGACAAAACCAACTGATAAGGCTGAAAATAATAAAATTAACATATTAGCATCTCCCACTTCTGTGTCATCATTAGTGTCAATCGTCCTCGGGTTTCCCTTACTGTCATCATTCGTGTCATGAGATCCTCGGGTCTGCGCTTCGCTTGCCCGAGGATGACAATTAAAAAGCACCCGAAGACGACACTCTTTTAACCAAATCCAAAATCTTCGAAATCTGACATTCTACAACTTTACTTAACCCCTCACCAAAACTAATATCTTCAGGCTGAATCCCAATAATTTTAATTTCAGTTTTAACTGCAAATTCTTCGCTCAATTTTAAAACTTCAGCCAAACCAAAACCATGGGTTGATAAAGCATCACTTTTGATTTTAAGTCTTGCTTCAGCTGGAGTGAACAATCTCACCACCCCAGGACGTTCTCCCATAAAAACAGCATCAATTATAATAACCCGTTTGTATAAAGCCAACTGATCAAACAAAGATAAACCATCGGTTCCAACATCAAAAAAAACCAAACCTGGATTGTTTTCTTTTTGCAGAATTTTTATTATTTCTATTCCGATACCATCATCACGACGATAAGGGTTACCTATGCCGGCTATGAGAATTTTATCCATAAGTTGTCATCTTGTGCAAAGCGAATGACCTCCCATTACCTGTCAATCCTCAGTTTCTTTTAGCTGTCATCCCTCGTGTTAAACGTCCTCGGACTTGATCCGAGGAGGGCAGGCTCTCGGACAAGCGAAACCTTCTTTGTCATCCTCGGACAAGCGAAGCGCTGATCCGAGGATCTCAATACTGCGCAGTAGATTCTCGGGTCAAGCATCCTCGGGCAAAGAACCCGAGGAGAATGACATGATGGTGTGAAGATCCTCGTGTCAGCTCGAGATGAACCTATTCAAATTCCACCGTAAGTATATGTGCCGAGCACGAAATACAAGGATCATATGCCCGCACCATCATCTCTAAAAGTAAAGTGATCTCTTCTTGCGATTTATCTAAAATAGTCGGCAATAATGCTCTAAAATCATTTTCGACATTGTTTAAGTTTTGTCCTGTTGGAATGACACAGTTAGCCTTCTTCATATAACCATCGTCATCATAGGTATACTCGTGATAAAGAAGACCGCGCGGCACTTCAACTGCGCCAACTCCCGTCCCGGCTTTTACAGGAAATTTACGATCCTCCACTTCAACCTTCATATTAAGTAATTCCTGAGCTGCTAAAATCGTATCATCTGCAATATGATACAATTCTACAAACTGTGCAATTGTATTCATATATGAGTTATAACATGGTGCTTTTAAACCTAAGTCACTCGCAATTTCCTTAGCACCATCAGACAAATACTCGTGATTATTATTAAAGCGTGCCAGCGCTCCAACCATGAACGAACTACGATTGTGCTTACATCTCTTGGCTGTTGAATGATCCACTAAATATTCATTGGTAAAATCACGATAATTTTTATAAGATGTCTCTCCGGTATCGCTTGAATAAATATTCCCTTCATTTATCGCGTATTCCCCTTTTTTACGCAGAGAAACATATTCTGTTTCTCTCTCAAATTGAGGCAACGTTAAAGTTTTTAAAGTTTTAACCCCCTGCTTTAACTCATTTTGAGCATCTTTGAGTTTAATAATAATTTCTTCCAACTGCTCGCGCGTGGGAATCATAGTCATAGCTTTGGGAAACAAACTAGTTGGATGGATTAATCTGCCACCAATAATAGAACCAATGGAATGCCCTACGCGCTTTAATTTCAGAGCCTGAACTACCACATCTTTATGAGTTTTTACTAGCGGCAAAACTGATTTTGCGCCAACAAAATCTGGCACCGCCAAAAAATAAATATGCAGCACATGACTTTCAAAAAACTCACCACAATTCATTAGTCGCCTAAGTAATCTTTCTTGTCGAGATAGAACAATGCCAAAAGCATCTTCGGTTGCAGCTAAAGATGCCAACTGGTGTCCAACAGCACAGATACCACAAATACGACTAACCACTACGGTCGCTTCATCAAAATGGCGGCCTCTAACCATAGCTTCAAAAAACCTGGGCGCTTCTACAATTGCAAGATTGCATTCTTTGATAACGCCATTTTCAATATCTACTTTTATATTCCCATGCCCTTCGACGCGAGTAATATGGTGCACATCAACATGTATGTTATTTGTCATCGGGGAACACCTCCTTATCACGCTCCAAAAATAATTTGAATTTCTCCCGCATCTGGGCAAAGTTAAGATCATACTTTTGCATGATATCTTGCTGTGATTTAAGATTGGCTTGTGGAATCATACCGCGACACCCATAACAATAACCGCCGTTACTCGGACAACGAGCATTACAACCAGCGCGAATCACTGGTCCTAAACACTGGATCCCCTTCTCATAAACACAAATATTTTCATTGCGTTTACACTCTACACACACAGGATAGGTTGGAATATCTGGCTTTTTATCTAAAACTAAATTTTTAATCACGCGTAAAAACTCCCCAGTATCAATGGGACAACCGGGAATAAACACATCTACTGCAACTATTTCATGAACTGCCCGCGCTAGAGTGGTCTCATATTTATTCGGATCATCTGGATAAACTTCACGACGATACTGCTGTGGTGGTTGAAAATTTTTTAATGCATTAATGCCAACAATCGTCGAACAAGCTCCTAAAGTAATAAGCACCTTGGCCGTTTCCCGAATTTTTTTAAGTCTGGGGATATCAGAATCACGCGTGATGGATCCTTCAACAATTGCAATATCGTAACTGTCAGATTTCTCACTAATCGCTTCACGAAACTCAACTATATCGATCAAATTCAATAAATCTAATAATTGTTCTGGCTCCAAATCAATCGCTGCAAGTTGACACCCCTCACAACAAGCAAAATCAAAAAACGCAACCTTCGGTTTAGTAATCTTAGTAATCATTAGAGTGCCCTCTCATTTCTCTCAAATGCTGCATAATGAAATACCGACTCTTCATCACAAATGTCGGTATCTCCTTTTATCTCGCAATGCCCGCACTTGCCATGACCGCATTTCATTTTCTGTTCCATCGCAAATAAGTTTTCATTTTTCTCAACTTCGGCATAATTAAACACTGGCCCTTCTTGACAAACATAAATCCCTTCAGCCTGACAGTGGCCACATTTGCCCACGCCGCATTTCATTCTGCGTTCCATATCCATATAAATATTTTCTTTAGGGAGATTTTTTTCTAGCAATGACCGAAGCACAAATTTATACATAATCGGCGGGCCAACAATAATAGCAAAGGTATCTTGAGGATCAAATGGCACTTTTGGAATTAAAGTAGTAATAACTCCACAACTACCAATCCAATCACCATCGGCTTTATCCACTGTCTCAAGCAACTCAACATTATCTCCAGTTTTTCTTAATTCCTCTAATTCTTGAGCATAAACTCTGTCTTTTGAGGTTTTACAGCCATAAAGAACTGAGATCTTTTTATATTTTTCCCGCTCGGGCACTACTTTATTTATCAAGGAACGAAGTGGCGCGTAACCAAGACCACCGACGATAAATAGCAAATGTTTACCTAAAAAACGCTCTGTAGTTTTTTCGGGAAACCCATTACCAAACGGCCCACGAATATGAATAATATCGCCTTCATGTAATGCATGAATTTTATGGGTAACGTCGCCCACTGCTCGCACGCACATCTCAAAACGATTATTATTTGATGGTGCTGAAGAAATTGATATTGGCGCCTCGCCTATACCAAGTATTGAAAGCTGAACAAATTGTCCAGGAACATGTCCTAGTTTTTCCCGATCTAATAATTCAAGCTCAAAAAATTTTTCAGTTTCAGTAAACTCTTTTATTTTTAAAACTTTGGCTCTCTCGGGAAGATAAAGCTTGGTGTCTTTCTCTCTTATATTTAACTTGGTTCTCATTATATTGTCTCCAACTGTTCTTGGTCAGCACCAACAGCCTCTGCGATTACCTTAGGACTAATATCGGCTAAACAGGCACGCACACATCGGCCACAACCAACACAAACTGCTTGACCATGTTTTTTCATTAGAAAATTAAATTTGCGACTAATCCGGTGGTGCAACCTAGCGGTTGGACTATGGCGAAAGTTCTCGCCACTACCAATAACTGCAAAATGATCCAACATACAAGCATCCCACTTGCGGATACGCTCACCTTTTTTGAGATTTAATTGCCATTCATCAGTAACATCAAAACAGTAACAAGTCGGACACACCATGACACATGAGCCACAACTCAAACATCTATCGCCCTCTTGTTCCCATATTGGATGATGTTTGTTTTGTTCAAAAAGCTCTGGAAGTTTGCTGAGATTTTTAAAAGGTTTTTTGTTTTTGAAACCAGCGTCTTTTTTTGCTTGAAAAATCGCAACTTCATCGCCGCGGGCCCCGCTTGTAATCAAATATTTATTAATAAAATTACGACCCTTATCGTTTGCAATTTCAACAGCATAACTGGTTGGTGCAAATTTATATAACATCAAATCATAACCTTGAGTCGCATTTTGTGCGCCGACCTTAAAACAAAAAGCATCTTCGTCACAAGTATTTTCACAATCAACACCGATAACAACTGTTTGCTCAACCTTTGCTAGATAATTTGGATCACCATGATCATCGGCAAATGTCTCGTAAAGTATTTTAAAACCATTTAAATCACAGGGACGAATACCAAATAAAACCAGCGGGTTGGCTTCTATTTTGGCGTTGATTTTGCCATCAGATGTATACTCTAAAATAACCTCATCTTGAGGAAAAAAGAATTTTTTAGGTGGAAGAACTGTAGGTAAATACTCTAGCAATATTTCATTTGAATTTTTGACTGTATCGTAAAGCACGCGGCCACTTTTTTTGGTCAAAGCAGCAATTTTATACTCGGCTGTTGCTTTATCTAATCCTTGGAGCAAATCTTTTTCTGTAACAACAAACTCTGCTGTTTTTGTGCTCATTGCCATTATCCTTTTCTTTATTAAGTTAAATTTTCAATTTTTACAAACTTCTCATAAAAACTATTCTACAATTTCCTCAGTTTCCTCTTTACTACTGGACGATGAACGACGATTAAATTTGGCAAAACGGAAGCAATTATAGGTATCGATATGTGAACCATGAATCGGGATTTTAGTTCGAGCTGCGTTCTTTCTTACGTTACTTCCTTTTCTCCCAGTAACCATCTGATACAACCAACTTATCATCCTTTTAAACTTAAGCATTTGTGGACTAGCCCTCACATTACAAGTTGGTATATTTTAAGCTAATCTTAATGAATTTAAAACAAAATGTTTGTATTGGGGAAAATTAGGTTAACTTTCAGTGGGATGTTGCAAAGCTGCCGCCACTTGTGCCAAGCATCATTTGGAAAATGTCAGAGAATTCTTGATGCTATCTAAATTTACAACCAAATTCAGAACACAATAGACCACAAAGCACATTTTGATGATAGGGACGGGGGATATTGATAAAAAAACTTGGGCCAATAAATGGCCCAAGTTTTTCATAATCTGATACAAATACAGAATACTACCTATTTAAATGAATCACTAGAAACTCCCCTTCGTGCCTGCTGATTTTTGAATATGTTCTTTTAAGTTCCGCACATAATTATCCAAGGCGCTTTCATCAACCAGCCCATCAGGAGAAAATATCCCCTTAAGCATTTTTGTAACACTAGGATCAGTTTTTGGTCCTCCATTGCACGATAGCTCATAATCAGCATCACATGCTTTCTTATGTTCAAGAACATATTTTTCTTTTTCTAACATATTTAGAATCCAATAGATTGTTCGAGAGCTTTCAGCTGCCTTAACTGCTTCAGATAAAACCTGAACTTCAATATGGGCCCCAATAAAAGATTTGGCGGCCTGAAAATCTTTACTATAGACGCGTCCTCCTTCCAAAAGTTCCATAGCTTTTAATTCGATAGCTACGTGATTTCCTTTTTCCGCTTGGTCATCAATAAATTTTACCGGATCAGCCACAACGATAAATCCAGAAAAGATAGCTCTTATTTTGTGTTCAATAGCCTCAGGAGACCCAAGGTCTGCATATTTTTTAATAGCCTCTTTTGCTTCATCATGATTTACTTTACAGCCACTGCTTCCATATAAAAGCCCGTTTATTTTAAGACTAATAGCGCTTTCATATCCAAGTGATGCAAAAAGATCTATGTATTTCCTGCTAACATCACAAGAAAATCCTCTAAAATGTTCAGCATTGCCAATACAATCAAGCTGTGTTATTACAGCACTAACGGCTTCATCACTAAATTCAGGTCTCTCCGCCTCTGCTGTAGAAAAACACATAAATAAAGCCACAAAAACAAAAAAATATTTTTTTACTATACTCATATACAATTACCCCTAATTAATTTATTTTCTAAACAAAATTAATATACACAAGCAATTGGTGTTTTATATTAAAAAAATCTTATGCAGCGCCTTTATTTAGCGCTTAAGATTACCCTAAGGTTTAATTAGAATTTAACATTAAAATAGACTTAATTTACCGATATATCCTAAACATTAAGGAAAAGCTAATTTATCAAGCAACATCATCAATAAGCTATACAGTATTCAATATGGGTGAATTTTAACACTCCCTCTATGCATGTCATCCCTCGTGTTAAACACGAGGGCAGGCTCTCGGACAAGCGAAACCTTCTTTGTCATCCTGAGCGCAGCGAAGGATCTCCATGGGAAAGATCCACATCATAGGGATCCTTCGATGCACTCAGGATGACAGTTAAATAATGATCAAAAAATTATTTGCAGCAGAGTGGAAAATCAGAAACCTAGAACAACATTGTCAATTCCAAAACAGGCCGGCTAGAGACCGGCCTGTAATGAAACTATGAATACATTTTTCCTAAACCACTCATAAAACACAACAAGATGAGATAGCATACGCAGAATGAAGTTCGTAAACGCATACACCATTGTATGCATTTCCCATTCAGAACAAATTACAACGTAGCATGTTAACAAGTGGGTTTCGTAAAATTTTTAAATACCTGCCCTTTACTTTATTAAACTGTAGCTTTTCAGTTTAACTGTACCTTTTTGTGTAACCATCTGAACAGCACCATCTGTGGTTAGTCGTATATTCTTCGGGTTAAATCTATCTTCATACACAGCATACAAAGTGTCTTTTTTCCCAGCTATCTGCCTAGCCGCATTTCTAGCATCTTCCCAAGAAGATGGCACATGAATGCTATTTTCGCTAGGGAAACAAGTAACGTAAAAATTACCCCCAAAAACCGTTGCTAACTCTTTTTCATTTAATACTTTCATTATTATTCTCCAATTTTTAAATTTAAATTAAAAAAATACGCATATCTATGTCAGTAAGAGTCTCTAAAATTTTTAAAAAATAAAATCCAGAAAACTTATTTTTAAATATGTACTAGCAGAAGATATCAGGAGATTATTAAGAGAAAATTAACACGTAAAAATATTTTTTGAACATTAAGATAGGCTTAATTTATCGATATATCTTAACCATTAGAGAAAAGATAATTTATCAAGCAACATCGTCAATAAGATATACAGTATTCAATATGAGCGAATTTTAACACTCCCTCTATGCATGTCATCCCTCGTGTTAAACACGAGGGCAGGCTCTCGGACAAGCGAAGCGCTGATCCGAGGATCCCAATACTGCATGGTAGATCCTCGGGGCAAGCCCTAGGATGACAAATAAAGAGCACGAGAATGACAATAGAAAAACGATGACAACAACAAAAACGAGTATGACAAAAATGATTTATCCAAAAATCTACATTTCTGGGATTTTGCAGGCATTCAGGGACAATAGCTACTTTAGAACGGCAGTCCCATAACAAATACATTGCCTGGTAAAAAAGCATAAATCTTGTTGAAATTGCCCCATAAAAAAACATATATTGCAAAAATTATGTGTAAAATCATAGTGGAAAGAAATTAGCAAACGCGATAATATCACTGAAATTCCGCTGTATGGCATTGAGGCTTGGTTAAATCAATATTTCTCTTAACCCTTTGGCATCACATCCGGAGCTATATTAACTTCGGTTGTAATGATAAATGGAATCTGATTAATTTCATAATGTAGTTCAACAAAAGATGCCTGCCATCCTTTTTTAAAAGCCGGGAGAGAAACTTGTATTTTACAACTGGTATTTTCTCCACAATCAAAGGGCACGCTCTTTTCTGTATAACAATTATCGCCCATACTGCCAGAAAAATAATAAAAAACTTTTTTCATAAGCAAATGGAAGCGAGAATAAGAAGTAATAAAACGAAAATCCCTGGCATGCTCGTTATTAGCAACCCATAGTTTTACCATAGAAGGCTTTAAAGAACTGACAACCTCGATTTTATCGCTATGCAATACCCAACTAACTTTAGGCAAAGAAACTTTATTTAAAATAAAATAAAAATAGGAATCAAGGGCAGCATTTATTGCCTGCAAACTACCTGTAGAATCGCTAATTGCATTCCCCTTAAAATAATGCATCGCATTAGGAAGATATCTAATGTAATTATTCTCACCAGGCAAATTTTTAAAATACCATTTAGATGAATCTGGCACAAAAAAATCATCACCACTAGCATTTATGAGATATTTTGGCATAGTCATCCGAGCTTTATATCTACCATCATAGTTATCTTTTAAATAGTTATATGGATCTTCGATTGCCATAAGTGAGCTAAAAGCAGAAGTATTTATCTTCTTTGTTATCTCATATTTTTCGTAATCCATCAAAGCCAGTGGACAAACACCAGCATAAGATCCGCAAATATGATTAATAGATTTCTGAGTATTTAATATATCCATAACTATAGGAACAATTGCCTCTACTCTGTCATCTTGAATAGCAGCCAACCACATTGACCATCCTCTTTTTGAAGCTCCAGATAAAACAAAACTTTTTATATCAATATTACGTTCTTGCTTGAATATCTCTTGCACAGCATCCATCGCTTTCAATACTGC
This sequence comes from Gammaproteobacteria bacterium RBG_16_37_9, assembly GCA_001801345.1. Taxonomy (GTDB): domain Bacteria; phylum Pseudomonadota; class Gammaproteobacteria; order UBA9339; family UBA9339; genus UBA9339. The sequence continues at coordinate 11,138 of MGXJ01000057.1, forward strand.
TTTTGCCATAGGCAAATGTCCGGCTAAATATGCATTCTGCAGTGGATCATCCATAACTTTTTTATAGGTATAAGCTAAAATTTGATCCTCTTTAACTGGCTCGTTATTAAAAAATAGATATTGATTTGGAACATCTTGGAGTTCCACTACTGGTGCCTTATTACTCAAAGCTATTTTGACATAATCTATTTGCTCTTTTGAGGATAAAAATTCCTCATCCCCTTTTATATTTTTAGTGCGTCCGCCATTTACATACAACAAAGTTTTGGGATAAGAAATCTGCTTTGGAATATAAATAACCAATTTATGTTTCCATATCGTAGTTGGAATATCTTCTTGCTTATTTATTGGCCATTTCTGCGAATACAACAAATAGGTTTTTATTGTTATATCAGATCCCTCTCTACTTTCCTCTGAGATAAATTTGTATTTATATACGCCATCATTATAACTAAGAAAACATCCTAGAACTTCACTCATGTTGGAATAACAATTCTTTGCCGCATAAATTTGTGCAAAAAAACTAATTGCACAAAACATTAAACAGAAGTTGAATAAAATATTTTTAAAAGTTTTATCATAATCCCCTCTGCATAAATTTGTAACCAAATACATCCCACTAACTGTCATTCTCGGGCTTGACACGAGGATCTAGCATAGCATGTCGAGATCCGCCCCCTCTTGTCATCCTCGGGCGTAGACCCGAGGATCTACTATGCAGTATTGAGATCCTCGGATCTGCGCTTCGCTTGTCCGAGGATGACAGATATATGAGAACACCGCCATCAATATCCTACTTTTAAAATACTCACAAAAGCCTCTTGAGGAACATCGACTTTACCCAAACGCTTCATTCGCTTTTTACCTTCTTTTTGCTTTTCAAGCAATTTACGTTTACGCGTAATATCGCCGCCATAACATTTAGCCAGAACATTTTTACGCAAAGCACTTACCGTTTGCCGAGCAATAATACGCGCACCAATCGCTGCCTGAATTGCCACTTCAAACATTTGCCGTGGAATTAACTCCTTCATGGCTTCAACCAATTTACGCCCACGATCATGAGCTTTATCTCGATGCACAATCGAAGCAAAAGAATCTATTTTTTCACCGTTAATCAAAATATCTAATTTAACTAGATCAGATACTGCAAAATGATCAAAGCTATAATCTAGTGATGCATAACCTCTACTAATAGATTTCAATCGATCAAAAAAATCTAAAATTACCTCACTCATCGGTAAAAAATAACTTAAAGAGACTTGATTCCCTATGTAATCCATATTAATTTGACTACCGCGCCGCTCCATACAAAGCTTCATAACACCACCTAAATACTCTTTTGGCACTAAAATATTAGCGCGAACTATTGGCTCACGAATTTCTTTGATTCTTCCAACATCAGGTAGTTTTGATGGATTAGAAATAGACAATACCTCTGTATTTTCCATCACCACTTCATAAACAACCGTCGGCGCAGAAATAATAAGATTTAAATCATATTCTCGTTTAAGGCGCTCTTGAACAATTTCTAAATGGAGCATCCCTAAAA
>MGXJ01000057.1:12781-13058 GCA_001801345.1 Gammaproteobacteria bacterium RBG_16_37_9
CGAAAACTTTCAAAATCATCAGCGCTAACAGGATAAAGCCCAGCATATACTTGTGGTTTTGCTTTTTTAAATCCAGCCAAAGGTTCTAAAACCAAATTATTGCTATGAGTTAAAGTATCACCAACCGGCGCACCAAAAATATCTTTAATGTTGGCCACTATGTATCCAACCTCACCTGCTGATAATTGTTCTGTAACTTGACGTTTTGGGGTAAATACACCAATCACATCAACTTCATAATCTTTTCCAGTTGACATCACGCGGATTTTCTCATGAG
>MGXJ01000058.1:0-1844 GCA_001801345.1 Gammaproteobacteria bacterium RBG_16_37_9
TTTTGAGCTTTTTATCCCCTCATCAGTAATAGCGTTTGCTATGTCTGTGCGCATATCTTTTGCTATAGGTTTTTCGGCATGGCGTAGCATAAAAATACAGGGGTCTCCTGCCTGTAGCGTATCAAAATTTTCTATTAGTTGGATTATGCTCATTTTACACAACCTATATTATATTATCAGCAAGTAATAAATATCGATACTCATCATCGCAGAGTTTACAAATCGGAAAACAATAGTCTTTACTAATAATGAATTCTTTTTCTTTTAAAATTTCTTTAAACGGATGTTGTCTTATATTTCCAAGAACAAATTTCCCTGCCAAATCTTGACAGCAACTTAAAATATCACCATTTGCGGCAATAAAAGTAACTTTTGGGAAAATCCCACAACCAGGAAGATTATTTGGTTTACAACCATCAACCTCAAGTAATCCACCACGAGAATGGCAATTGCGCAAAAAAACTTCAAAACCTAATTTAGCAGCAAGGGTTTGAATGTTTGCTATGTCGCTTATATTTTCTTTTTGCGTGGTTGCAGCTAATTTAACAGTTAAAGCTAAAACTGGCGTTTTGACTTTAGAAAGATATTGTAAATTCTGCATAATAACAGCAAAAGAACTGTTTCTCATGATAGATCCATATATCGCTTCGCTTGACCCGTTAAAACTTATTTGAATTAAATTAATTCCACAATCTATTAACATATCAATATTGTTTTCTGTTAATAACAATCCATTGGTGGTGATACCAACTTCAATATTTCGCTTTCTTAAAGAAGATATTAAAAAAAATATATTACTATTTAAAAGGGGCTCTCCTAGACCACATAACATCGCTTTAGCATTGTCTGGCAGCCAATCGATTAGAATCTTAATTAAATCCAATGACATTATTTCGTGTTTTCTTGTTAATTTTGTTCGGGGACACATTATGCAATTAATATTACATTTAGATGACAGCTCTATATCAAAAATCGGCTCTGAGTATAATAACTCTACCTCCCTTTTCTTCCTATTTTTTAAATTTGTTAACAAATCACTCATTTTCACTCACAGGAACTAGCTTTAACACAGCGTATCCACTCCTTAAAAAAGCTGTGTCAATTATTTTTAATCCAGCTTGTGTTATCAAATTTGTAAATTGTGCTTTGGTTCTTTCCATGCCACCTGTAAGAACCAACATATTAAGATCCAACATTCCACCATTGCCAGTATTCTCATCCAAAAATATCTCAACCAAATAAATATTACCTTGTGGTAAAAGTGCCTCTTTTGCTCTTTTTAGAATTGCTATACTGAACTTATCATCCCAGTCATGAATTACTCTTGATAGAAAAATTACATCTGCGTGTTTTGGCCACTTTGCAAACAAATCAAAATTAACTAGTGAAAAACGCTTCTTTCCTTCATTTGTTTGAATAATATTCTGAATTACCGCTGCTCTTTCTAGTAAAATCCCTTCTAGATGATTATATTTTTGCAAAATATAATCTAGTAATACTCCTTGACCACCACCAGCATCAATAACAATGTGGTTTTTACTAAGATCAACTTTATCAGCAATATCTTGGTAGTCGTGTTTTGCATAAGCCGCCATTGCCGTGTGATAAAGCTGTAAAGTGCTTTTATCCCGATCCAACCATTCGAATATGGTATCTCCATATTTTTGTGAATACATTTGACGGTTATGTTTTAACGAATCAACTAAACTTAACCACATTAGATAAGGCTCTGCTGCCCAGTGTATTGCCGCAGCCGCAAGTGATATTTCGTTATTACTTTGCAGTAGCGTGCCTTTTTCCGTAAGCTTTAGCAGATCATTCTCTTTGTAAATTAAATCTAACTC
>MGXJ01000058.1:2079-2638 GCA_001801345.1 Gammaproteobacteria bacterium RBG_16_37_9
TATTTATCTTCTACTCTGGCAAAACCATTATAAAATGGTTCAATCATTTTATATCTTTCAATATAAATCGGCTGACCAGTTTTATCGATATGACACCACCCTTTACTATCTTGAGCGCGAGCAAATCCTTTATGAAATATATCTAAATCATAGAACCAATTATTATGAACATATGTTCCATCAAGATATATATGTGTATACCAACCATCTTTATTTTGAATAACAGCTATTCCATCTTTAAAATCACCAGCATAAAAATACTTTTCTCTATAAAGTGGCATTCCACATAAATCAATATGAAAATAATAACCAGAATCGTCTCTAACCGCGCAAGCTCCATTTTGAAAGTTACCACACCAAGCATAAGACTCTGGATATACTCTTTGTCCTGTAGGAAAAATATGAAACCAAGCGTTGCCATCAACTACAGTAGCACGCTCACTATAAAAACCAAAAGTACGTAAGTAACGCTGAGTATAAATAGCGTTGCCATTTAAATCGATATGATAGGCGCCAGTATCATCTAATACGGCTGCAACTCCCGGCGGATGAAATTTTA
>MGXJ01000058.1:3030-3856 GCA_001801345.1 Gammaproteobacteria bacterium RBG_16_37_9
CAAAATTTACAAGAGATATATTTTTACCATTTGGCAATAAATTTTCCGCTGCAATTTTTTTTATATTTAATACCACTTCATTCCATTTAAAAATACTTTCTGTGTTTCTTCGCAAAGATAACTGCGCTATTTCTGCAAAATTAATCCATAAATGATGACCTTTAATACGATCAATTCCTAGATCAATAGCAAGTCTTATAATATCTTCTAGTTCATAGAGATTTGTTTCCATGAAAGTTAATTGTAATGTAACTTGACAGTAATTTTTTCCATTACTTGCATATTCATCGCGTACTTTTAAAAAATCTTTGATATTTTGTATCCCTTTTTCAAAGTTCGATCCTTGCATAATTGTTTCTTGTGTTGTTCTGGTGGCTCCATTCCACGAAATTTTTACATCGGAAGTAATTGGCACAACTAATTTGGCCCAAGAAGTTGCTCCTTTAATAGGGAAGGTCCCATTGGTAGTTAAATTTAGCTTAACTCCAAATTCTTTGCATAATTCTATAATTTGCTCAAAATCTTTATATAACAATGGTTCGCCCATGGTAGAAGGAATGATTTCTCGCAAACATGAATTTCTCGTGCTTTCTAAAACACGGCGAATTAACTCAATAGGCATTTGTTCTTTAGGTTTATTGGCCAAAATTCGATTCGTTTCTACGATGCTATACCTTGAATGATGTTCACACATTATACAGTGTAAGTTACAATCATTAGGGTTGGTGTCAAATGTAATACGCCAAAATCCATTTTTATTTTTCATAGTTGTGTCCCTTTTTCTTTTAAGGCCCTAATATAAATGCGCTCTATATCAGACACATGC
>MGXJ01000058.1:4119-4617 GCA_001801345.1 Gammaproteobacteria bacterium RBG_16_37_9
TATCGCATCTACTTTTGTTAAAACATCGGTAACTATTTGTTGATTATTATATTCAGACAACCATTCAATCCGCTGGTCAATACCTAAAGATAAAGATTCTGCCATTGCCTTTAACGCTTTAGTATCTTCTCCTCTATTTCTACCCCAAATACGTAATAAAGCTTTACCTTTAAGTTTACTGAAAGCTTCTATCAACAATTGAATGCCTTTGGCAGGTATATGAGTACCTATATAACCAAATGTAAATGGTTCATTAGGCGTGCGTATTCTCTTGCTAAAACGCTCCAAATCAAAACCATAATCAAGATAAATCAATTTTTTATCGGGTATAGCAAAATCATTTTTAAATCTCCTCAATAAATATTGCGAAGGAGCAATAAAATAATCTACTTTTGGAATAATTTCTTTTATATAATTCATTCTTCTTTTAATCCAATCTGCCCAATAACTGCTATCATAAGCGAGATCTTCTTTTGCTCCTGAAAAATACCCACCATA
>MGXJ01000058.1:4640-5268 GCA_001801345.1 Gammaproteobacteria bacterium RBG_16_37_9
CAAAGCCCCCAAACATCGTTAATATTTTCGGGTAATCTCTGAATAAACTGCCCGCGAGGACACATCAACCAATAATCGTGGAGCGTATATATAACTGGTATATTAGATGGTATTTTAGCGATTAAAGAAGTTGATAAATGATTAAGATGGCCAACATGCACTATATCTGGTTTAAAATTTGCTAGAACCTTTTCAAATTGTTGGTCGACCTCTGAAATTCGATATTGATAACGATGTTTTTCTAAAGGGATATTAATTATATTTAATTTAACGCGTTCATCGGTAGGATCAGTTTCACAATGCATAACATAGTCCGGGGTAAAAGTATTTTCTTCTCGGGTGAATGCTTCTATTTCATGCTTGGTTGCTAGTTTTTGACACAGAGTTTGACTGTAGACTTCTGAACCAGCGTTATAACGCATCGGATATCCATGAATAACTTTTAGTATTTTCATTTTACACCTTCAACAGTGCTTTGAATTGCTGGACTAAATTATACACCCCAGTCTCAATTGGGATTTCTGCCTGCCAACCTAATATTTGAGTAGTCTTAGTAGTATTACCCCAAAATCTAGCAACATCATAGGAACGGCTAGGCGCTTCAACAAGATTTAATTCTCTTCCAGCT
>MGXJ01000059.1:0-140 GCA_001801345.1 Gammaproteobacteria bacterium RBG_16_37_9
GCTAATTATAAATTTGAATTTTGGCGAAGAGTGTTTGCTCCGCTTGCAACATTGATAATGATTTTATTGGCTATTCCATTTATTTTTGGGCCATTGCGCAGCACAAGTATGGGCTTGAGAATGCTTGTAGGTATTATGGC
>MGXJ01000059.1:229-558 GCA_001801345.1 Gammaproteobacteria bacterium RBG_16_37_9
CATTAATATTTGCTGTTATAGGTGTAGGTGTAATGTTTAAAACTCATTAAAATTGTGATGAAGAAATGAATAAAAAATATAAAGACTTATCTCTTATTTCTGGTGGTCTAGATTCTATGCTTGCAACTAAGCTTATGCTTGATCAAGGAGTGCAAGTTGAAGGGATTAATTTTTTTACTGGGTTTTGTGGTGATAATGGTTATTGTTTTAAACGATTAGAAGGAGGCAGTCAAGGCGCTAAGTGGGTGTGCGACCAATTGGGAATTAAGTTGCATGTGATAGATGTAGTTAATGACTTTAAAACAGTTTTGCTCAATCCCAAATATGGT
>MGXJ01000059.1:573-1543 GCA_001801345.1 Gammaproteobacteria bacterium RBG_16_37_9
AATCCATGTCTTGATTGCAAATTATTCATGATTACTCAAGCCAAAAATTGGATTCAGCAAAACGGCTATGATTTTTTAATTACGGGAGAAGTTTTAGGACAGCGGCCAAAATCTCAGCGTAAAGATACTTTACCTTTGGCATCTAAACTTACAGGAGATTTAATTGTGCGTCCTCTATCAGCTAAGCTTCTTGAGCCAACATTGCCTGAGCGCGAAGGGTGGATTAATCGAGAGTTGCTTTGTGATTTTAGTGGGCGTAGTCGTAAAGCACAAATTGATTTGGCGCAAAAATTTGGGTTTAAGGATTTTTCGCAACCGGCAGGAGGTTGTCCTTTAACCGACGAAAATTTTTGTAAACGGTTAAAAGATTTATGGGTTAATCGGTCAGATCGCAATTATAGTTTGGATGATATTTTGTTATTACGTGTTGGTCGACATTTAAGGATTCGGCCAAATCTAAAAGTTATAGTTGGTCGCAATGAAATTGAAAATAATTTTATCGCGGGTTTTTTGGGTAAAAATATTTTATTGCAGGTAGTTGATTGTCCAGGAGCCTTGGTATTGCTTGATGGAAAAGTAGATGAGATTGATCTTAGTTTTGTAGCGGGAATAGCTGCATATTTTAGTAAAGCGCGTGGTGCCAAAGCAGCAAAGGTGTTGGTCAGAAGCCCGGGGTTAGAGGATCGAGTTATAGAAATACGCCCCGCGAATCATAACCCCGACGCCCTCGTTGCTTTTGAGGCAGCAGGGTTATGTTTTAAGGTTTAATTTTTTCTGTTACAATGCCAAAAGATATGAAAATTGTTATATTATTAAAATTTTATGAGAGACTAAAATGACTCGCTATATATTTGTTACAGGCGGGGTTGTTTCATCACTTGGTAAGGGCGTTACTTCAGCATCTTTAGGGGCTTTGCTAGAAGGATGCGGATTTAAAGTCACTCTAATTAAGCTTGATCCTTATATTAAC
>MGXJ01000059.1:1552-17890 GCA_001801345.1 Gammaproteobacteria bacterium RBG_16_37_9
GATGAGTCCGTTTCAACATGGCGAGGTTTTTGTAACAGAAGATGGTGCAGAGACCGATTTAGATCTTGGTCACTATGAGCGTTTTGTCAATACTAAAATGACAAAGCATAATAATTTAACTTCTGGTAGAGTTTATGCTGAAGTAATTCGTAGAGAACGCCGTGGAGACTATTTAGGTGCTACGGTGCAAGTAATACCGCATATTACCGATGAAATTAAATTGCGTATCAAAGAAGGTGCAGTGGGTAGTGATATTGCTTTGGTAGAGGTTGGTGGCACGGTTGGTGATATTGAGTCATTGCCATTTTTAGAAGCGATTCGACAAATGCGAATTGAGCTTGGTTTACATAGTACTTTATATATTCATTTAACTTTAGTTCCATTTATTTCCTCAGCTGGTGAAATAAAAACTAAACCGACACAGCATTCAGTTAAAGAGATGCGTTCGATCGGTATTCAGCCAGATATGTTAATCTGTCGTTCCCAAAATCTAATCAGTGATCATGATCGAGAAAAAATAGCTTTATTTACTAATGTTGAAAAGCGCGCAGTAATTTCTTTACCTGATATCGATAATATATACAAAATTCCTTTAATGATGCGTGATCAGGGTATTGGCGAATTCATTTCTGAAAAATTAGGGTTGAGTTGTATGAACCTTGATTTAGCAGTATGGGAAAAAGTTATTGCGGCAGCATCTGAGGCTACAGGTGAAGTTACTATCGCTATGGTAGGTAAATATGTTGATTTTGTAGATGCCTACAAATCAGTTAATGAAGCGTTAAAGCACGCGGGATTACACACTAGCACTAAAGTTAATATTAGATATATTGATGCTGAAGATTTAGAAAAGCAAGGCACTAAGGTTTTACTAGGAATAGATGGCATTTTAGTTCCTGGAGGTTTTGGTAAGCGCGGCACCGAAGGTATGATTATTGCAGCCCAGTATGCGCGAGAAAATAATATACCATATTTTGGTATTTGTTTGGGTATGCAGGTTGCTGTTATTGAATTTGCTCGACATGTTCTTAAAATGCGCGATGCAAATAGTACTGAGTTTGATCCTAATACAAAGCATCCGGTAATCGCTTTAGTTACCGAATGGTTGGATATAGCAGGTAATATTGAAAAGCGAGATGCTGGGGTTGATTTTGGAGGCACGATGCGTCTTGGTGGGCAGCCTTGCCATGTCAAGCCAGGAACGCTTACCCATAAAATTTATGGTGCGGATGTAATTGTTGAGCGTTATCGACATCGTTATGAAGTTAACGGAAAATTAATTCATTTGTTAGAAGAGGCAGGTTTGTGCATTTCTGGTCGCTCTGCTGATGGTAATTTAGTAGAAACAATGGAATTGCCTGCGCATCCTTGGTTTTTTGCTTGTCAATTCCATCCTGAATTTACTTCCAATCCAAGACGCGGACATCAGGTTTTTATTGGATTTATTAAAGCGGCATGTGCTAAACACTTAGAAAACTAAAAACATTTATTATGGTGGCCATATGAAACTTTGTGGTTTTGAAGTGGGTAATGAGCATCCTTTTTTCTTAATTGCTGGCCCATGTGTGATTGAAAGTGAAAAAATTGCAGTTGAGTCTGCAATCACATTAAAAGAAATAGCATCTAAACTAAAAATTAATTTTATTTATAAAACTTCTTTTGAAAAAAACAATCGTACTTCGGTCAATGGTTATTCGGGTCTTGGATTTTCAAAGGCCATGAAGATTTTGCAAAAAATTAAAGAAGAAATACAAGTGCCAATTTTAACCGACGTGCATGAATATACGCCTTTTGACGAGGTTGTAGAGGTAGTCGATGTATTACAAACCCCGGCTTTTTTATGTCGCCAAACTAGCTTTATTAAAAAAGTTATGGAATTAAATATGCCGGTAAATATAAAAAAAGGACAATTTTTATCTCCGTGGAATATGAAAAATGTTGTTGAGAAAGCACGTTCTACCGGTAACGATAAAATTTTGGTTTGTGAGCGTGGTGCAACTTTTGGATATAATGACTTGATTGCAGACATGCGTTCGCTAGAGGTTTTAAAAGAAACCAATTGTCCGGTGATTTTTGATGCCGGGCATTCAGTGCAATCACCAGGTTCAACTGGGTGTTCAAGCGGCGGCCAACGTGAATTTATTCCAGTGCTTGCTCGAGCTGCAATTGCAGTCGGCATTGCTGGTTTATTTGTTGAAACACATCCAAATCCTGATGTTGCTCTTTGTGATGGTCCGAACATGATACCGCTTTCTGAAATTGAATCTTTGCTTGTGACATTACAAAGGATTGATCGAGCTGTTAAGTAAAAGGACTTGACACCTATTCATTAATAAACGGAGGATAATATGACTGCAATAATTTCTGATATCAAAGGACGTGAGATTTTAGATTCAAGAGGTAATCCTACTGTTGAAGCTGATGTGATTCTTTCAACTGGGACGATGGGGCGTGCGTGTGTGCCTTCTGGAGCATCAACTGGATCAAGAGAAGCTTTAGAATTACGTGACAACGATCCTAAGCGTTATTTGGGTAAAGGTGTTTTAAAGGCAGTGAGTCATGTCAATAACGAACTTCGCGAGGCATTAGTTGGTGCCGATCCAAATCAGCAAGCCGAGCTTGATCAATTAATGATTAAACTTGATGGCACCGAAAATAAAAACAAACTCGGTGCAAACGCTATTTTAGCAGTATCTATGGCTATTGCTCGCGCAGCGGCAAATGAAGCTGGTTTACCTCTATATCGTTATTTAGGAGGCGACGGCCCATTTTACATGCCAGTGCCAATGATGAATATTATTAATGGCGGTGCTCATGCCGATAATAATATTGATGTCCAAGAATTTATGATTCTTCCTGTTGGCGCGCCTACAATGGAAGAAGCAGTGCGCTATGGTGTCGAGGTATTTCATAATTTGAAAAAAGTTTTAAAGAGTAAGGGATTAAGTGTTGCAGTTGGTGATGAAGGTGGTTTTGCGCCTAACTTACGTTCAAACGAAGAGGCATTAGAAGAAATTTGTAAAGCTATTGAAGGGGCTGGATTTAAGCTAGGTAGCGATATTTGTTTGGGTTTGGATGTTGCGGCTTCAGAGATTTATGAAGATGGTTTTTATAACGTCAAATCAGAGAATAAAAAATACACTTCTGAAGAGTTTATTGATTATTTAGCAAATTGGGTTAACAAATATCCAGCATTAATCAATATTGAAGATGGTTTAGCTGAAGGTGATTGGAAGGGTTGGAAGTTAATGACTGACAAGCTTGGTAAAAAAATTCAACTTGTTGGTGATGATTTGTTTGTTACCAATACTAAAATCTTTAAAAGAGGAATTGATGAAGGCATCTGTAATTCAATTTTGATTAAGCTAAATCAAATAGGCACTATTACCGAAACCTTAGCAGCGATTAAGATGGCGAAAGATGCTGGTTATACCGCTGTAGTTTCGCATCGTTCGGGTGAAACTGAAGATACTATTATTGCGGATTTGGTGGTTGCTGAGTCTACTGGTCAAATAAAAACTGGATCGCTTTGTAGGAGCGAGAGAGTAGCAAAATATAATCAGCTAATTAGAATTGCACAAGAGTTGGGTTCGAAAGCTACTTATATCGGTAAAAAAGCTTTCCCGAGGAGTTTTAAATAAAAATAAGGGGTCAAGTCTCATCTTAGAACAAGTTTTAACTTGTTCTAAGATGAGACTTGACCCCTTTCCTTCCCTATGAAAATAATACTAACAATACTTATAGCTCTAGTTTTGGCTTTGCAATACCGTCTTTGGTTTGCAGATGACGGACTTGTGCACGCTTTTCGTTTAAAAAGTGAAATTCGCAAACAATTAGCCAAGAATGAAGAAATTACCAAACACAATGATTTTTTGGTAAAAGAAATTAACTCTTTAAAGAATGAGGGGGGCGCAATTGAAACCCGAGCTCGCAATGATCTTGGAATGGTGAAAAAAGGTGAGGTTTTTTATCAGGTAGTGAAGTGAGGTTTTTTAGTAGTGCATTAAAATCAATAATAATTTGCCAGATTTAAATTGAATTTTAACTTTTTTATTTTGAAATTCGTTAGATAAGGTTAATACATCACCAGTTTTGAGAGAGTGGTTTTTAAGAGAGTATTTACTACCGATAACGCTTAACTTGCTAACTGTTCCTCCATAGGCTTGCAGAGAAAAAATCGCTCTTGGTTTGCCGTAAATTGTAGTTGATTTTTTAAGTAAAGTTACAGTTTGATAGTCATCTTTTAAAGAAGCATCGATATTTAGATTTGAGCATTCGACCAATAAGCCAAGCGCGCCCAAAAGATGATCAATTCTTTTACCGCCAAGACATCCCAAGAAAATTATTTTTTTTGCTTTTAGTTGCAGAGATTTTTTTAGAGCTAATTGGGCATCAGTTAAATCTTTGTTACAAGGATAACGCTCAATTGGAATGTTTTTGTTTGCTAAGAAATTTAATGCCTTACTATTAATTGAATCAAAGTCGCCAATTAAATAATCAGGAACAATTTTATATTTCCATAGGCAATTAGCTCCACTATCAGCTGCAATAATAATGCTACTGCGAGTAGTTTCTTTGGTTATTAATTTTTTCGATGGAGGTGTTCCGCCAGCAATAATGATAGCTTTCATAGTGCTGATTTTATACATCTCTGCTAAAAATGACCATTTTTATTATGGCTGTTCTTGGGGGAATTTACGTTAAAAAGTAAACGCAATCGCCTTGGTGTTGTAAGGGAGCTGTTGCAAACTTAGCTTTCGTGTCATCCTCCTCGGGTCCTTGCCCGAGGACCTCGATACGCCAGGCTAGATCTTCGCGTCAAGCGCAAGAGCCTGCATTCGTGCTTGACACGAATGATGGCAGTAGGAGAGCGCGAGGATTCTTAAGACAGAGGAAATTCATTTCAAAATTTTCGGATTGCAACACTCCCGTAAGATGATGCTTGACCCGTTTTCCTAGGTTACGGTATAGTAACAAAACGATAATTTAAAAGGATAATTATGAAAATTTTAATAAGTAACGATGACGGTGTTCACGCTATTGGCATAGTAACTTTGGCTACAGAGCTAGCAAAGATTGCTGAAATTGAAGTTATAGCACCTGATCGTAACCGTAGTGGCGCTAGTAACTCTCTTAGCGTCCAAATACCAGTTAGAATACAGCAGTTAAGTAATGGTTATTACAGCGTAACAGGCACGCCAACGGATTGTGTTCACTTAGCAGTTACAGGATTGTTTGAAAATAAATTTGATATGGTGGTTTCAGGTATTAATGCCGGAGCAAATCTTGGCGACGATATTGTATATTCAGGCACAGTAGCTGCTGCAACTGAAGGTGGGGTTCTTGGGTTGCCATCGGTTGCTTTTTCGCTTGTGGGCAAAGATCCACAAAAAAATTATGATACTGCTGCAGCGGTCGCTAGACAGATTATCGAGCGGTTGAAAAAGGCACCGTTACCGCACGCTACCATTCTTAATGTTAATATCCCTGATGTTGGTATTGAGGAGCTACAAGGTTTTGAAATAACTCGTTTAGGTAAAAGACATCCAGCACAGCCTGCGATTAAAGCGCTAGATCCACGCGGTTATCCAGTATATTGGATTGGAGCTTCAGGTGACGAAGAGGATGCAGGTCCCGGCACTGATTTTCATGCAATTAAAGAAAATAAAGTGTCTATAACACCGATCCAACTTGATATGACTAATTATACTGCTTTTGAGAAAATTAAAGACTGGGTTTCTGGATTGATACATTGTAAGAAGTAATAATGAATATAACAAAAGTTGTTTTACAACCAGCCTTTGTTTTACATTCTCGAGCATACCGTGATACCAGTCTCTTAGTTGAGTTATTAACTTTGCAATACGGTAGATTAACGGTAGTTGCACGTGGTGTGCGCAGTATGAAATCGCGACTACAAGGAATATTAATGCCGTTTTTGCCGCTCTTAGTTTCCTTTAGTGGAAAGACTGATTTGCGCACTTTACAACAGGCAGAAGTTAATGGTCCTAGTTATGAACTTAAAGGAAATATTCTTTTAAGCGGTTTTTATCTAAATGAATTATTAATGAGATTATTGCCTAGTCACGAATCTTATCCAAAAGTTTATCAAGCCTATAAAAATACCCTTGCTGGGTTAGTTGATTCAAAGCAGCCTGAGATCGAGTTGCGATTATTTGAAAAATGTTTGCTAGCTAATTTAGGGTATGGTTTGCAATTGGACCGAACAATTAAAAATGAACCGGTGTTATCTGAAGAACAATATATTTTTGAATTTGGCGGAGGTTTAAGTAGAGCAATATCTAATAACTCAAGTAATTTTTCAGGTAAAAGTTTATTAGCACTGCAAGCTGGTAATTTATCGACAATAACCGAGTTGCGTGATGCAAAACGTTTATTGCGTGGAGCACTGGCAGAATTATTGGGCGATAAACCTTTAAAGAGCAGGGAGTTGTTTAAAGGGATGGTGTAGAGATCTTCGGATCGTTGTCCGAGGATGATAAAAAAAGCATGTCATTCTCGGACAAGCGAAGCGCAGATCCGAGAATCTTAATACTGGGTAGCAGATCCTCGGGTCAAGCCCAAGGATTGTATTGTTTTGCCAACTCGGTTCCAAAGGGAGTGTTAGCAGATGTTAGAGAGTTAGGGAGTTGAGCTCCAAATCATGGCTATCATGATAAATTAAAATATCAGCTTGTTTATCCCATTCTCCTAAAGAAATACGTCGAGCTCTTTCTGCATCCATAACAAATTCTTCAATTTCAGCAATATGTGTGTGTCCATGAATTATTTGTTTGGAATTGAACTTAGTTAGAAGTTTTTTGGTGGCTTCTGGTTGCGCGGCTAAGATATTTTTATTTTTTAGTGGTTTTGTTTTAGAGCTATATTTTTGCATATTATTTGCTATCCATAAGCGCACACCCAGCGGCAAATTCATAAATATTTTTATTCCATACGGAATGCGGATAAAAGATCTAAACATGCGATATTTGATGTCTTTGGTGCAAAGAATATCTCCGTGAGTTAGTAGAGTAGTTTTGCCATAAAGATTAATTGCACAAGGATCAGCTAGTAAAATACAGCCGCTTTCTTTGGCAAAAACTTCTCCTAAAAGAAAGTCTCGATTGCCTGGCATTAAATACACTGGAATCTTGCCGCTGATTTTTTTTAAAAGGTCTTTTATTTGTTCGTTGAATGGCGAGCGATTATCATCCCCTGCCCAAAATTGAAATAGATCGCCAAGGATGTAGAGAGCATCTGTTTCTGGAGTTATTGTTTGGGCAAACTGAAGAAATAGTTTTGTAACTTCTGGTGCAGTAGAGCATAAGTGTAGGTCAGAGATAAAAATAGTATGGTTATCCATGTAATGCATCATAATTTGTATAAGTAAGTTATTCAAGAAAAGCGAAGATATATCAACAGGAGTAGTTAAATTTTCTTGATTGATAAGCAACGTCGAGATCCTCGGATCTGCGCTTCGCTTGTCCGAGGATGACATGGGCTTTTTATGTGTCAAGGATGACATGGGCTTTTTATGTGTCATCCTCGGGCTTGACCCGAGGATCTACTAAGCAATATCGATAAAATTTTAAAATGCAATCTCCCTGAAGCCCGCGGTTAATCTACTTGCTTGGCAGATAGTATCATGATATTTTACCAATATTAACAGGCACGTAGCTCAGGGGTAGAGCATCACCTTGACATGGTGGGGGTCGGTGGTTCGAAACCACTCGTGCCTACCAGATTTTTAGCATGTAATAAATTTTTATGATAAAAGTTTTGCTCCCAGATGGTAAAGAAATAGAGTTTGCCAACCCCATAACTGTGCATGAGGTTGCTAAAGCAATTGGCCCACGATTAGCTAAAGATGCTATTGCAGGTAAAGTAGATGGACAGTTGGTGGATCTTTCTCATTTAGTCCAAAATAACGCAGCAGTTACAATTTTAACTCCCAAAGATCCAGAAGGTCTTGAAATTTTACGCCATTCGGCTGCACATTTACTAGCCCATGCTGTTTGTGAGTTATTCCCCGATGCTCAACCAACTGTTGGTCCGGCTATTGAAGATGGTTTTTATCATGATTTTTATTGTCCGCATAAGTTTACTGAAGATGATTTGGTAAAAATAGAAGCTAAAATGCATGAATTAGCAAAAGTAAATGATGTGGTCACAAGAAGTGTTAAAAGCCGTAATGATGCCATTGCATTTTATGCTGCACGTGGTGACAATTATAAAGTTATGATGGTTAAAGATGTTCCCGGTGATCAAATTTCATTTTATACTCAGGGAAATTTTATTAATGCTTGTCTTGGTCCACATGTTCCTAATGCCGGTTATTTGCATGCTTTTAAATTAACTAAGCTTGCAGGTGCATATTGGCATGGAGATTCACGTAATGAAATGTTGCAGCGCATATACGGCACTGCTTGGCCAACTGAAAAAGAGCTAAAAGAATATCTAGATAGAGTGGAAAAAGCTAAACAAAACGATCATCGTATTATAGGAAGAAAAATGGATTTGTTTCATCTGCAGGAAGAAGCTCCAGGAATGGTTTTTTGGCATCCTAATGGATGGAAGATTTTCTCTGAAATTAAGCGTTATTTAGCATCGAGAACTGCTAAATTTGGTTACAAAGAGATTAATACACCTCTATTTATGGATCATAGTTTATGGGAAAAATCTGGACATTGGGATAAGTATCGTGAAATTATGTTTGTAACAGAATCAGAAAATCATACTTATGCTGTTAAGCCAATGAATTGTCCTGGACATATTCAGGTGTTTAAACAAGGTATTAAAAGCTACCGTGATTTGCCGATTAGATTTTCTGAATTTGGTTGTTGTCACCGTAATGAACCATCTGGAACATTACATGGCATTATGCGAATTCGTGGTTTTACTCAGGATGACGCGCATATTTTTTGCACTGAAGAACAAATTGGAAGCGAATCGTATGCTTTTATTGATCAACTCATAAGTGTCTATGCTGATTTGGGGTTCAGTGATATTATTGTTAAGTTAGCAACTCGTCCTGAGAAACGTATTGGTAGTGATATTATTTGGGATAAAGCAGAGAAAGCTTTATCTGATGTTTTGAATAACAAAAATGTAAAGTGGCAAATATCTCCAGGGGATGGGGCTTTTTATGGACCAAAAATTGAATTTTCATTACGTGATAGTTTGGGAAGGGTTTGGCAATGTGGCACGTTGCAAGTAGATTTTTCTATGCCAGAACGTCTCGGGGCATGCTATATTACTGAGACTGGTGAGAAAAAAGCTCCGGTAATGTTACATCGAGCAATGTTAGGTTCAATAGAGAGATTTATTGGTATTTTACTCGAAGAGACTGGTGGGGATTTGCCATTATGGCTTGCTCCTATTCAAGCGGTAGTGATTAATATCACTGATGCGCAATCAGAGTATGTTAAGAAAGTTACTCAGATACTTCAGGATAAATGGTATCGAGCTATTTGTGACCTAAGAAATGAGAAAATAGGGTTCAAAATCCGCGAGCATACGATTAGCAAGGTGCCGTTTATGTTGATAGCCGGTAATAAAGAAGTTGAAACCAACACGATTGCTGTGCGTTCTAGTGATGGTAAAGATTTAGGTCAGATGTCGATTGATAAAGTTATGGAAAATGTTATAAGATTGGGAATAGGTAAAAATTAAAATTTTATAGAGGAGGGGGTATATTAATTCACATAATAGCATGCGTCGTGGTCCGCATAGTGGTTCTTCCAAAAGAGCTAGAGTAAATCATCAAATAAACGCTAAAGAAGTGCGTTTGATAGATGCTGAAGGTCAGCAAGTTGGGATTATAAGTATACAAGAAGCCTTGCAAAAAGCTCAGGAAGCAAACTTAGATTTAGTAGAAATAGCTCCTCAGTTAACTCCTCCAGTCTGTCGTGTTATGGATTTTGGGAAGTATTTGTTTGAGCAGCGCAAAAGACTCAAGAAAAAGTCTAAGCGAGTGCAGGTTAAAGAATTAAAAATGCGTCCCGTGACTGATATTGGAGATTATTTAATAAAAATTAAGAAGGCGACCACATTTTTGCAGGCAGGAGATAAAGTTAAGTTGACGGTTCGTTTTCGTGGTCGGGAGTTGTCTTACCAGCAGCAGGGGATAGATATTTTACGACGAGCAGAGAATGATTTAAAAGATTATGGCACAGTAGAGCAAACGCCCAAGATGGAGGGCAAGCAAATGGTTATGCTCATAGTGCCTGGAAAGAGTAAAAATAATTAAAAAGCGCGGGGTTTTACCCCGAGCGCAGTTAAAAAATTAAAATACGGGGTTCTTGATAATGCCTAAAATGAAGACAAATAAAAGCGCAAAGAAACGCTTTAAAAAGACAGCTAGCGGTGCTTATAAACACCGCAGTTCTTTTCGTAATCATATTTTGACGAAGAAAAAGAGCAAAAGAAAAGCACGTTTGGCTTCAGGCGGTGTGGTTAGCAAACGTGATCATAAAGCTGTCAAAAGAATGCTTAAAGATTAATTTTAATTTGTGGAGAGAATATGGCAAGAGTAAAACGTGGGGTTACAGCAAGAGCCCGTCATAAAAAAGTTCTTAAAAAAGCCAAAGGTTATTATGGTGCGCGTAGCAGAGTTTTTCGGGCTGCCAAGCAGGCAGTAATTAAAGCTGGGCAATATGCATATCAAGGTCGTAAGCAACGTAAACGCCAATTCCGTTCACTATGGGTGATTCGTATTAATGCCGCTGTGTGTCAATATGAGTTGTCGTATAGCAAATTCATAGCTGGTTTAAAGAAAGCTAAAATTGAAATTGATCGTAAAATACTTGCAGATATGGCAGTTAATGATAAGAAGGCTTTTGCGGCTATAGTTGCTGAAGTTAAGAAAGCAAGAGAGAAAAAATAGGGTCTGTTGACATTTCTACTAATCTGGCCGTATCTTGTTGATTTTCTGCGATACGTTGCTCACATACCCTAAAAGTATGCTCCGCTACGTTTCTCGAAAATCAACAACCTACGGCTCAGCTTAGCGAAATGTCAACAGACCCTAGCTTAAAATAGTTTTAGATTTAATTTTTCAAAAACAGCTAATGAAATCACCTCTAGTCGATACTGATCAAATTCTTGCAGAAGCCGTGGCTGCAGTTGGTAAAGCCGCTGATTTTCATGCGCTTGAAATGGTTAAGAGCACCTATTTAGGTAAGAAAGGTAAATTAACCGATATTTTGCGAGGATTGGCGGAAGCAGAAGAATCAGAACGCCCTAAAATTGGCCAAGCTGTCAATTTAGTTAAAGAAAAAATAATCAATGCAATAGATGTGCGTTTTCAAATTTTAAAAACCGCTGAAGTTGAAGCGAGTTTAAAATTAGAAACTATTGATGTTACATTGCCGCCACGAGGACAAGCCTTAGGTTCACTTCATCCTATTACTAAAATACAGCGAATCCTTGTAGATTTTTTTGTTAGCATGGGTTTTGTAGTTGTTGAAGGCCCGGAAGTCGAAACCGAGTTTTATAATTTTACTGCTTTAAATGTTCCATTACATCATCCTGCACGTGCTTCAAGCGATACGTTTTATTTTGATAAAAATACTTTGTTGCGAACACAAACATCCCCAGTGCAAATTCGTGCTATGCAAAAGATGCAGCCGCCGCTACGTATAATTTGTCCAGGAAAAGTATTTCGACGTGATAGTGACGCAACTCACTCGCCAATGTTTCATCAGTTGGAGATGCTGATAGTTGATGAAAATGTAAATTTTGGTAATTTAAAATGGATTATAAGTAAATTTATAGATCACCTTTTTAAAGAAAAAGTTGAATATCGTTTTCGGCCATCTTATTTTCCATTTACCGAGCCGTCAGCAGAGGTTGATATTAAGTGGAAAGTAGGAGGTTCATGGCGTTGGCTAGAGCTTGGTGGAAGTGGAGTAGTGCATCCTAATGTGCTAAAAGCAGTGAACATTGATCCTAAGCGATATCGTGGTTTGGCATTTGGTTTTGGCATTGATCGCCTGGCTATGAGTTATTACGGTATAGAGGATATTCGATTGTTATTTGATAGCGATTTGCAGTTTTTGCAACAGTTTTAATTGGTATATATGAAATTTACTAAACACTGGCTCCAAGAATTAATTAATATCGATCTAACTACGGAAAAACTGGCCGAACAATTAACTATGGTCGGTTTGGAAGTAGACTCCATAAAAACTGTTGCTGGTGATTTTCATGGGGTTGTGGTTGGAGAAATTTTGGAAGTTAAACCGCATCCTAATGCGGATAAACTTACAGTTTGCCAGGTGAACGTTGGTGCGGCTGAACCCGTTCTCAATATAGTATGCGGTGCAAAAAATGTCAGACCAAAATTAAAAGTTCCTGTGGCTTTGGTTGGAGCCGAGTTACCAAATAATTTTAAAATAAAAAGTTCTAAATTACGTGGTGTAGATTCAGCTGGCATGTTGTGTTCAGCCGTTGAACTGGGATTGCCCGATATTTCTCAAGGGATACTTGAATTGTCTGACGATGCTCCAATTGGAGCTGATATTCGCAAGTATTTAAAGCTTGACGATGTGGTGATTGAGATAGAGCTTACTGCTAATCGGGGAGATTGCTTAAGCATGATCGGGATTGCTAGAGAAGTTGCAGCGATTAATCGCACTTGGCCAACACAATTAGAAATTCCAAAATTCAAAATTAATTCTGATGTTTTTCCGGTATCTATACAAGCTAAAGATGCTTGCCCACATTATTGTGGCCGAATTATTCGTGGTGTTAATAATCATATTACTACTCCGCTTTGGATGCAGGAGCATTTACAGCGTTTAGGAATTCGTCCTATCAGCTTTATAGTTGATATAACTAATTACGTTATGCTTGAGCTTGGACAACCCTTACATGCGTTTGATTTGAACAAGCTGGATAAAAAAATAGAGGTTAGATACGCAAAGCAAGGTGAAGAGATGTTCTTGCTTGATGGTAATAAAGTAGAATTAAACACTAAAACATTGGTGATTGCTGATGATAGTAAATGTTTGGCAATAGCTGGAGTTATGGGTGGAAGCGATACGGGAGTATCTTTAGATACATGCGATATTTTTTTAGAAAGCGCGTTTTTTATCCCAGAAAAAATAGCTGTGATTGCTCGCAGTTATAATCTGCAAACTGACTCTTCTTATAGGTTTGAGCGCGGTGTAGATTATAAGCTGCAACTACAGGCGCTAGATCGTGCTACGGCTTTGATATTAGAAATCGCAGGTGGTAATCCTGGAGTTGTGTCAGAAGTATCTGCCGAAGAATATCTACCAAAATCTTCTGATATTATATTGCATCGTAACAGTGTAGAAAAGATTTTAGGGATTTCTATGGCAGATAAAGAAATAACCGATATTTTATCGTATTTGGGGATGAAACTAGAGCCTACTTTTGATGGTTGGAAAGTAACCGCTCCAAGTTGGAGATTCGATATTAAAATTGAAGAAGATTTAGTTGAAGAAGTGGCCAGGATTTATGGCTATCATCTTATACCAGAACAAAAAATTACGGCAGAATTGACGGGGGATTGGAGCACTGCGATTTCAGATAGAAGTAATATGCGTCGTATTTATGATTTAATGGAAGATCGCGGATATCATGAGGTGATTACGTATAGTTTTATTGATGCAAAACTTCAAGCGTTATTTGGATCAGATGATGTAGCGTTGCCGCTAGCTAATCCAATTTCATCTGAGCAGTCGGTAATGCGCACTACACTATGGCCTGGTTTGATTAATGCAATAAAATATAATTTTCAGCGCCAAGAGCAGCGCGCACGTTTTTTTGAAGTGGGTTTAAGATTTTTACAACAAGATAGTTCATTAGAGCAAAAACTTGCTATTGCAGGGGTTATGTCGGGAGATTTATATCCAGAACAATGGGGGCTTAAACAAAAAGAAAGTGCAGATTTTTTTGATTTAAAAAATGATGTTACTGCTATTTTGAAACTACTTGGTTACGAAAGTGGTATTGAATTTATACCAAAATCTCATGGAGCATTGCATCCTTTGCGTAGCGCTCAAATTTATGTTGCAGGAGCTCCTGTTGGTTTTATTGGAGAACTGCATCCGATGATCAAGCAGCAGTTGGAACTCGGCAAACAAACCACACTTTTTGAAATAAATTTATCTAGTTTAATCAATAAGTTAAGGAATGTTCTTAAAGTAATTTCAAAGTTCCCTAAAATTCAGAGAGATATAGCTATAATAATAAATAAAGAGATCTCCTGGGCACAGATTAGGCAAAAAATAGTAGACATCTCCGGTGATTTACTACACAATGTTGCGGTGTTTGATGTTTATTGCAGTGAAAACATTGGGTTGGATAAATGTAGCATGGCAATTCATCTTGATTTTCAAAGCGTTTCTCGAACCTTGGTTGATACTGAAGTCGAGCAGTTAGTTGATCGTATAATTTTAGTTTTAAAACAAAGTTTTGGTGCAAGTTTACGAGGATGAGCTATGGCCTTAACAAAAGCCGAATTGGCTGAAAATTTATTCACAGTTTTGGGGATCAATAAACGTGAAGCCAAGGATTTAGTGGAGATTTTTTTTGAAGAAATTCGTTCTTTGCTTGAACAGGGGCAGCAAATACGCTTATCTGGTTTTGGTAATTTTAATTTACGCGATAAAAGAGAGCGTCCTGGTCGAAACCCAAAAACTGGTAAGGATGTTTCTATTACTGCTAGAAGGGTTGTCACTTTTCGAGCTGGTCAAAAGTTAAAAGCTAGAGTTGAGAAGTATGCCGGATCGACAACAACCAGAGCTGAACCACCCCAAGCAACCGGGGCAAGGTCGCAGCAATAAAAAAAATCTGCAAGATTTACCGCAAATCCCCGATAAAGTATATTTTACCATTGGAGAGGTAAGTGGTTTATGTTTAGTTAAGCCACATGTTTTACGTTATTGGGAACAAGAATTTCCGCAACTTAAGCCAATCAAAAGACGTGGTAATCGCCGCTATTATCAGCGCAATGAAATAAACTTAGTTAGACGCATTAAAAGTTTGTTATATGAACATGGCTTTACAATAGATGGTGCTCGGGCTAAGTTAAACAGCGACAATGAAACCGTTTCAGAAGCGATTAATAACGTTAACACAGCTAAACTAGTAAAAAAAATTTTAATTCAATTAGAAAGCATGTTATCCGATTTAGAGCGTGGTTGAAAATAATCGATGTAGCTGTTATCTTCGTTTTTATCGTTGTCATTTGTGTCAGGCGTTCTTAGTTTGACCAGGCCCTCTCAACCACTGTCATCCTCGGGCTTGACCCGAGGATCTTGCAGTAAGAAAGTAGATCCTCGGATCAAGTCCGAGGATGACACAAAGTAAATTGTCGGGGCGTAGCGCAGTCTGGTAGCGTACTTGCATGGGGTGCAAGTGGTCGTCGGTTCAAATCCGGCCGTCCCGACCATAATTTTGTGAAGGATTTTTTGCATATGAGAATATTATTTTTTATTTTCGTTTTGTTAACATCAATAAATGTATTTGCAGTTTGCCCGCTTTGCACATTTGCGGTGGGATTAGGAATTGGTTTAACTCAATATTGTGGTATTGATGATACTATTAGTGGGCTTTGGATTGGTGGTTTTACTATTTCTTTAATTGTTTTGACTAAAAATTGGTTTGAGCGAAAAAACATAAGTTTTTATGGTTATAAAATTATTATCGCTCTGGCTTATTATGGCAGTATTATCTTGCCACTTTATTTTACCGGAATTATAGGGCATGATTTGAATAAATTTTGGGGTATGGATAAGGTTGTGTTAGGAATTGTTATTGGTAGTATTGTTTTTTTAGCTGGCTCTATGGTTTATGAGAAAATGAAAAAGAATAATAACGGCAAAGCATACTTTCCCTTTCAAAAAGTTGTTATGCCACTAGCGCCACTAGTTATTTTAAGTATACTTTTCTATTATCTAACAAAATAATAGAGCCAAAGTATATTGAAAGTTGGATTTTCAGGGTAAAGCTATTAGTGGAACTATACTCCTCGCAAAATGAATTTAGGCGCGGCGCCATTATTTTTTGCGGCCGGAGTTTATTTTTACATAAATGAGGACCGCAAAGAATAATGGCAACAAAGCATTAAATTCATTCTGCGAGGAGTATATTATGGACGAAACTAAAACCATAAAAGATATCGACGACTTGATTAATAAATATGATGCGATGAAGAAGCGAGATCTTATGGATCTTTCTTCTGATCAGGATTTAACTATTGCCATTATGAACTTAATCGGGATCGAAGAGCATCTTTTCTTTACCGGAGCTAAAACTGGTAAAAATGAATATTTTGATTTGATCAATGAAGTGCGCAATATACGC
>MGXJ01000059.1:18027-22157 GCA_001801345.1 Gammaproteobacteria bacterium RBG_16_37_9
CTATAATTTATACGCATTATTTTGGGGATTGGTTATGAAGATTATCCCAGCTAATGGCGTTAAAAAAATTGATGAACAATCATTAAACAAGCATGATCAAGGGCATGGGGTAATGGCAAAATTTGGAGAATTGGTCAAAAAAGTAATTAATTGTTGTATTGAGTGATGTGGTAGTTCACTATGCTTTTAAATCCAAAAATACTCGATGTTATTGCATGTCCAATTTGTAAGGGCAAATTACATTACGATAAGCAAGGCCAAGTATTGATTTGTAAATTCCATAAATTGTCATTTCCAATTAAAAATGGTGTGCCAATCATGCAGATACAGCAAGCTAAGAGTCTGTTCATAAACTCTACTAATCTGGTCGAAAAACACTGATTATCTGCGATTCGTTGCTCACATACTACAATGTATGCTGCGCTACGATTCTCGAAAATCAGTGTTTTTCGCCACAGCTTAGCGAGTTTATGAACAGACTCTAAACTTATTACCAAAGAAGTCTAATGAAAGAACAATATTATAGTAATTCATCAATTGATAATCAGGCAAGAGTTTTTCTTGAAAAATTAATTCCACTGCGAAAAAGGCCTGATTTTTGTATTGATCCCAAAAAAGTAGCCTTGTTGATTTTGGATTTCCAGAAATTTTTTTTTGACGCTTCATCGCATGCATTTATTCCTAGCGCTAGTGCAATTATTCCAAGAGTTTTGGAGTTGCAGAATTATTGTCTGCAAAAAGGCATCAAAGTAATTCAAACGCGTCATGTTAACACCAAAGAAAATTCTCAAATGATGTTGAAGTGGTGGGGTGATAACCTGCTTTTGTGTGATAATCCTTTGGTTGGGCTTATTCCCGAGATAATTTGTCCAGAAAGTATAGTGATCGATAAAAGCCAATATGATGCTTTTTATGATACCAAGTTGGATGCCATTTTAAAATCTAGCGGCGTTACTCAACTAATTATAACGGGAGTGATGACGCATTTGTGTTGCGAAACTACAGCTAGGGCGGCTTTTACCAGAGGTTATGAGGTATTTTTTAGTATTGATGGTACTGCCACATATAATCGAGAGTTTCATTTGGGATCATTAATAAATTTAGCGCATGGATTTGCAGTGCCGATGTTGGTGGAGGAGATTATAAGAGGATGACATATTTCAAAATCAAAACCGTTGCAATTATTGGTGCTGGTCCAGCTGGGATGGCAGCTGCATTGCAGTTGCGTCGTTTTGGCATTAACACCCTTTTGTTTGAGCAACTAAATCAAAATTCGTTATTAAAAAATGCTTGGCGGGTTGAAAACTATTTAGGAATCTATCCAGGAAAATCTGGAATAGATCTCTTGCGACAATTTCAAGTTAATTTAATAAAAAGTAAAATCAAAAAGATTGATGCCAAAGTAGAGGAGCTTGACTATAACTTCAAAACAAAGTCATTTGAAATTAAAACCCTGGGCAAAGTTTATTATGCAGATTATGTTATCATTGCTTCTGGAACCAAACCAAAGCTTTTAATCAAAAAGCCCTCAGCTGCTATTAGTCCACGGTTGTTTTATGAGGTTTTCTCGTTATTAAAAAATCGTAAAAAGAAGATATTAATAATTGGTGCAGGTGATGCAGCATTCGATTATGCGCTTAATTTGGCTAAATATAATAAAGTTATTATATCTAATAGTGCAAATCGCTGTAATGCATTACCATTATTGAAAAATATGGCGCAAAAACATTGTAATATTGCCTATTTTCAGGATTATAAATTATCGGATATTTTTCCTACAGCGGCAAAGAAAAAATTGGGATGTTTATTGGCAAATCAGCAAAAACTTGTTTATATGGAAGCTGATTATGTGTTAATTGCTATAGGTCGTTTACCGCAGAAGGATTTTTATACGCGTAAATTACACATGGCTGAAAAGAGATTAATTCGTGATGGGAGATTATTTTTAGCAGGGGATGTTAAAAATAATCTTTATCGTCAAGTTGCAATTGCAGTTGGTGATGGGATTAAAATTGCCATGCAGATTTTTCATCGGATAGGCCCTAATAAAATATGAAGTTAAAAATCATCGCTACAGTAGGGGATAGTAAAATTGCAACCGTGCATATCGCCAAAACCAAAGAAGATAAATATCTAGAATTTGTTGAGTCAGTGCAGCCGCCATTATTACGCAAAGATAAATGGGTTTTGATTGTTTCAGTTTTGTTTGGATGTCCAGTTGGGTGTTTGATGTGTGATGCGGGTAGTTCTTTTTATGGCAAATTATCTAAAGATGAAATTTTTGCACAAATAGATTATTTGGTTAGGTTACATTATCCGCAAGGCGTTATCGATTGCAAAAAGTTTAAAATTCAATTTGCGCGCATGGGAGAACCTACGCTTAATTCAGGCTTACTTGAGGTTCTAGAAGAGTTGCCGGAGCGTTATAAATGTCCAGGGTTACTACCGTCTTTTTCTACTGTAGCTCCAGATGGCTGTGATGATTTTTTATCCAAATTAATTGCAATTAAGAATAATTTATATTCTAAAGGTAAATTTCAGATGCAGTTTTCTATTCATACTACTAGCCAAGATTTGCGGAATAAATTGATTCCCATAAAAAAATGGGATTTTGCAAAGATTGCTGATTATTGCGAGAGATTTTATGTTGCTGGCGATAAAAAAATTACTCTAAATTTTGCCTTAGCCAAGGATTCTCCAGTTTGTGTTAGAGAGCTAAAGAAATATTTTTCCCCCGAGATTTTTATAATTAAAATTACTCCAGTTAATCCTACGATTCATGCAACAAATAATGATATAGAAAGCTATTTTGTTGCTGGCGCATTAGAAGAAGATAAAAATAATTTCGTTGAGTGTTTGCAGGATGCTGGATATGAGGTGATAATAAGCGTCGGCAATCTTGAAGAAAACAAAATAGGGAGTAATTGTGGGCAATATGTTCGGGCTCGGCTCCCCAAAAGCGAGGTTTATGATTATGAACACCAAAATAATAAGCAGAGCATTATTGGCGTGTAGTTTTTTATTTTTTTCATTACCTTCTTTGGGTTGGTGGGGCACCGGACACGAAATTATTGCAGCGATTGCTTACAATAATCTTACGCCAGAAGCCAAAAAGCATGTTAATAGTTTATTAAAAAAAAATGTTGATTGGCCCAGCGCACCTGCTACTAAATACCTTCCTGCTCCTAGAATATTAGCCAAGCGATTAAATAACTGTGTATTGGCAAGCACGTGGGCAGATGCTATCAAAGATTATAAATGGTCTAATACCAAAGAAGCATATGTTTATTCTGCGATGCATTTTATAGATGTTCCAATGAATATGAAGTTTCCTCTAAAGCAAAAAATTCCGATTACAAGCCAGTGTGCAAAAATTGATTGGGATAAGTTGACGAGCGATACTATTACGAATATGAAAAATAAGGAAGTCGTATCTGGTACTGCAAGCGCAATAAAAACTTTATTATCGAGGGAGTCTCGGCAAGATAAGGCATTAGCTTTGAGATTTTTGATCCACTTTGCTGGAGATGCTTATATGCCGTTTCATGCGCTTAATCCTACTTTTAGTTTCAAAGATGGAAAAGACGCCCATGTTATATTTACTAAGGGCGCGAACTTATTGTTTTTTCCCGATCGTGAATCGAGTGCTAAAATGTGGTATTACAATCAGCATGATTCGCAAAATCCTGTAGCTTATGTTGTAACTAAGAATTGGCATGGTTTTTGGGACGGCGCTGTTGGTTCATATCACAATATACCCGAGCCAAGCAATTCTCCCTATAATTATAATGGTTGGAAAAAGTGGAGGGTATATGGCAAGAAATATCGTGCTTATATCAACCAAGTGGCTGATGAAATTCAAAGCTCTTTTGCTAAAGATCCTATAAATACAGAGATAAAGCAAAACGCTTCGCTTGAATACTGGGTGGCAAAAACAGCAAGAGTTGGTTGTTTGGCTTTGTCATCAAAATATTACGGAGATAAATTGTTGTTTGAAATTCTTCCGACTGATAAAGGTTATACAGCGAGTGTGTATTTTGCTGATAGCGACTATAAAAATTATGAGGATAAAGTTAAATCGGTAGCAGAAAAACAAATTTACATAGCCGGTATGCATTTGGCTTATTTGC
>MGXJ01000060.1:0-136 GCA_001801345.1 Gammaproteobacteria bacterium RBG_16_37_9
AAATTAGAAAAAAAGAAAAACAAACTGTTGCCGCACAAAAAAAACTAGACAAAAACTCTCCTAGCACAAAGCTACGGCTCTTCGTATTAAAGTTTGATGGCGACCTCAAAGCTTCAGCGGTTGAAAATCTTCGCGA
>MGXJ01000060.1:299-5708 GCA_001801345.1 Gammaproteobacteria bacterium RBG_16_37_9
ATGATGGCTTGTGTGGCAGATCGCATTTTAGCCGCACCATTTGCGATTATTGGCTCTATTGGCGTTATCGCTCAATTACCAAATTTTCACCGCCTACTTAAAAAACATGATATAGATTTTGAACAAGTAATGGCGGGACAATATAAACGCACCCTATCTTTATTTGGTGAAAACACTAAAGAAGGCAGAAGTAAATTACAACAAGAAGTAGAAGAAGCTCATCTCTTGTTTAAAGATTTCATTATCGCTAATCGACCAACCGTAGACATCGACTTACTAGCAACAGGAGAAACCTGGTATGGCACTAAAGCTAAAGAAATGCGACTAATAGATGACATTATAACTAGTGATGATTACCTTTTGGCGGCAAATGACAAAGCAAATATTTTTAAAGTTAAATATACTATCAAAAAAAGCCTAACGGAACGCTTTGGCATTTCAATTCAAAAAACCATTTCTAGAATAATCAATTTGACTTCGTCCGGGGTATGAACCCCGGACTCGCCCAAGGGGGAGAGCTGCGCTTCTCCCCCTTGGTAATCCCCCATAGCTTTGTCCCCGCGGCAAGCCGCGGGGAAATTTAGATTTTAATTAACTTAATGCCCAATGGAAACTTGCTCTCATAAACATAGTCAACTACAGCAATTAACTTACAAGAATACTGCTTTCTATGCCGTGGTTTTTACAGTTGCCTTTGGCATAGTTGAAGCTATTTTTGGCTTATGGTCAGGATCTTTAGCCTTACTTAGTGATGCTGGACACATGGGTGCCGATGCACTGGCATTGCTACTAGCCGCATTTGCTTCGTGGATTGGGCGCCGCCCCACAACTTCTAAACATACCTATGGTTTTGGCCGCACCGAAGCCATTGCATCATGGTTAAGCAGCATGTTACTACTTGTAGTAGTAATAGGAATTTCAATTGAAGCGATTGAACGTTTTCGCATTCCCCACACCGTTGCCAGTAAGCCTGTAATAATTGTGGCAATTATTGGTCTAGTTATAAATACAATAACTGCTTGGATTTTAAATAAGGGAGAAAAAAATCTTAATACCAGGGCGGCACTGTTTCATGTGTTCAGTGATCTTTTAGGGTCCATTGCTGTCTTGATATCAGGCACAATAATATATTTTACCAATTGGACCCTGATAGACCCTATTCTTTCTATTTTCATCTGCGTTTTGATTATAATCGGAACAATAAATTTACTCCGAGAGTCACTTCGGATTTTGATGGAAGGCACTCCAACCAATATAGATTGCAATAAAGTAGAGCTAACAATAAAAAGTGTCAGTGGCATCCAAACAATACACGATCTTCATATCTGGACTCTAACCTCCGGAATGCCGTTATTAACAGCTCATGTGGTTATAGAAGATATTTGTTTATTACAAAAAATCATCGATGATTTACGAACCGTTATCCAAAAAGAATTTGGCATCACCCATACCACGATTCAAGTTGAAACCATGAATCAAACCAGCCCTTGCATAGACTGCAATAATTTGTAAGATTTTGAATATTGTTGGATCATTTATGTCATCCCTCGTGTTTAACACGAGGGCAAGCTTTCGATTTCTTTTGCCTGTCATCCTCTAAAAAGCACGTCATCCTCGGACAAGCGAAGCGCTGATCCGAGGATCTAGCGTTATAGAGATCCTCGTGTCTTCCTCCTTACTGTCATCCTTGTGCTTGATACGAGGATCTAGCATAGCGTGTCGAGATCCTCGGGTCTACGCCCGAGGATGACAGCTAAAAAAAACCAGTGGATGATAGCAGGTAATAGGAGATCCTTCGCTGAGCTCAGGATGACACATACTACTAAAAACAGGTTCCCAGAATATATTTTTTATGGCACTATACCCTTTAAAGGTCTGGCCATGCATGCGGGAAACGCAGGCTAAAGCCTGCGGCTACCGTAGCTCTTACCAAATCAACAAAAGGCACATATGCATCCATTAATAAATATCGCCATAAAAGCTGCCCGCAGCGCCAGTAAAATTATTTTACGCGCAACTGATCGCCTAGATACTATCCAAATCATGGAAAAAGGTCATAATGATTTTGTCACTGATATTGACCAACAAGCCGAACAAGAAATCATTAAAATCATTCATGAATCCTATCCAGATCATGCAATTCTTGGCGAAGAAAGCGGTGCCAGTGGCACAAGTGATTACACCTGGATTATCGACCCCATAGATGGCACCACTAATTTTTTTCACGGACATCCTCATTTTTGCATCTGTATTGGCATAAAATATAAAGACAGAATAGAACATGGTTTAATCTACGATCCTCTACGCCAAGAATTATTTACAGCAACTTTTGGCTCTGGAGCTTTTCTTAATGAACGTAGAATTAGGGTAGCTGAGCGAAAACAATTAGCTGGAGCTTCAATCGGCACCGGTTTTAGCAATAAAAACATTAAAAATATTGAAAACTATCTAAAAATATTAGCAACGATTTTACCCCATACAACAAAAATTCGCATCACTGGCTCAGCGGCACTTGATTGTGTATATGTCGCATGTGGTCGCATCGATGGTTTCTGGGGCATGAACCTTGCACCGTGGGATATAGCTGCAGGAACTTTAATCATACAAGAAGCTGGCGGTTTTGTTACTGATTTTAATGGCAATAATGATTTTATGACAACCGGCAACGTAATTGCTGGCAACCAAAATATCTCGAAAATACTTTTACAGGTAGTTCAAGAAAAAATATCTGTTTCAGGGACGCCTCATTAAAATTTTACAGTAAAACAATATAATTCTAATTGGTAGCCACAAACGGTAGGCGCAGGCTTTAGCCTGCGTTGCCAAAAAACGCAAGCTAAAGCTTGCGGCTACCAAACTCCAGACCCATCAGGACCTAGCCCAAGTCTCACAATAAAGCTTGACCAAAGGTAAATTAATCTTTCGTATTAAGTTTGAATTATCTTCTTGAGAAAAAAGTTGCTCCAAACTCTTAACAGTTATCCCAAGAGCTGATGCCAATTCTTCTTTAGGCATTTGTTTTTCAACCAAAAATCTGTTTAACATTTTCTGGATAACTTCGATTTTTAGATAACTAACACCACTACTTTCAACACACTTTTGCTTACTATCTATAGCTTTATCTGTGTTTGCCACCTGATTTTTTTGGAGAGTGCCGCCTGGTTCATACTTACAACTACTCTGAGCAGCTGAAATCCCAGTCTCTGCTTCCCCTAAACTTATTGTTTTGATTGAATTAATTATCATAATTTTATGATCTTAATAAGATTATTTTATGGAATTTGTGAAGCGCTATAAATGGCATATTCTCTAAACTCCCTTATCCTTTATTCCATTAAATTACCATTTAACGAATTTAGGCAATTAATGCAGTAGTAGATTTATTTAATTTGATATATATTCGCACAAACTTAAGGTTATTTTAATATAGAGCGTTTTGTTGTAGATTCTACCCGGTAGAATCTACATGTAAAAAAAACAGGTAAAAATATACTAAGTAAACCAAACGCTTTTATGTGTATAAAAATTACATGCGAGCACCTAATTTAAGCATTGAAGAACTTTCTTATTGTAAAGTAAGAGATATCGTCAAAAAAAACACGCCGGATTTGATAAAAATTCTCGATGAGTTATCACCAAATAAAAATCTAACTTTATTAAAAGTTGCATATCCTTTCGGTAGTTTAATTTTAGACAAAGCTATCCTCCATTTACCCACTGAAAAATACGAATCCATTCCTTTGTCACATCCTGATGTGCCCAGTAAAATCAAAGAATCTTTAGGTTATTCCAACCTTCCTTTGGGGTGTGTAATAAACAAACGCGGCATAGAAATTTATATGGAAACTTTGGGGAAATTGCATTCGATTGCTTTTTTTAATAGCCCTCTAAATCTGGGACTTTGGGAAATTTTCTCTCCTCCTACACCGTTTTCAATATCTGCGGGAGCACGTTCGTTAATGCTGTTGCCTAAGATTTCTGATAACTCTGCACATGCCAATCTAAAAAGTTGCGGTGTCAGCTCTTCATCTTCATGCTCTCCATTTGGGCAATGGCAAATATTCAGAGAAATTGCTTCTCATGCTAATCAGCCAATCCCCTGGCGCTGTGAAGTTTTATTTTTCACTAAAAAGTGGATAGATATTATGCATAGTCCTGCTGGAATAAAACTTAGATATTACCTACTAAACAAAGTATGGGAACAAACTGAGTATAATAGAAATAGGTTTTTATATGATGAAATGTGGGAATCGTTTTTTAGATCGCTATCGCACAGAAGAATCAAACCAATATCCTATATCATAGATATATTTCGTCATTTGATCGCTCTAGCTTCATGTCCCAAAACTACCGTAGCTTATAAACCAGCTAGCAGCACAGATACCGCCGGACCTATTGATCAGATATTAAGGGTTTATTTAGAGGTTTATAAATTAAAAACTTACGCACCTACTATAATGATACCATGCCATTTTTTGGCAGATAACTCCAAAGATGCTGTTTATTATCCAATACAAAATCCTACATGTTGGGATTCAGCGCCAAAATCTCGAGATTCAATAAGTGCAAAAAAAGATTTAGAATGTCTAGTTTGGTTGCTTGATGCGTTTCAAAACGAATTAAAGCACGGCAATGTTAATGTTTGCATCCCTGGAATCAATGAGATATTTGATAAAGTAAATTTTGATTTTTTTCATAGTGATGGGAATCTTAATGATCGCATCCAACCCTCAAGTAACATGCCTTTAGGCGACAAAAACTTAGTCTATCTTCCAGGAAACAGTAATCAATATGGCGAACGTAAATTTGCTGATCGCAGCTCATTTGCAAGAAGTTGCATTCGTATTTCTTTAAAACAAAACTCTACCATTACGCACTAAACAAGCTAAACTTTAGGAAAACTTAACGTAAACTCCGTATATTCGCCTTCTTTAGAATCGCATGTTATATCACCGCCATATGATTTCATGGTTCTTTTACAGAACGACAAACCCAAACCTGAACCGTCTTGGCCATTACCCTTGAACTGCTCAAATAAAGATTCGAGAATCTGAGTTGAAATACCCGATCCGGTATCTTTAAAAAGCAAGTAATTAAAATTACCATCATGTTTCAAAGTAATATAAATTTTACCTCGATCAACTTCTTTGATTGCCCTTAAAGAATTTTTTATAAGATTAAATAATATGTGTTTGGTCAATAAATCACTACCTATATAAGTAAAATCTTTATTTAATTTATCATCCCAGACTATCGCTTCTTGTTCATTATTGTAAAAAGGATATTCTTTCATAGCATCATTAATACAATCCTTGATTGAAACTGGTTTAAACTTTAAGTTATTTATTTGCCCACCTAAGATGCTACGCAACCTCATAAGTAACATATCTATAGTATTACTACTTCTTT
>MGXJ01000060.1:5720-11282 GCA_001801345.1 Gammaproteobacteria bacterium RBG_16_37_9
AAGTTTCTATTTTATTCTTTTGCTCTGTTTCATCAGAACCGATTAGTTTCTTAAGCTCTAATTTCATACTATCGGCGTTTATTCCGATAATAGCCAGTGGAGTGCGCAATTCGTGCGCGAGACAGTTAGACAATACATCTACGGCTCGAGAAATTTGCTCAGTGGTTTCTTTTTGTAATTGCTCGGTTTTTTTGCGGTCGGTAATATCAACTGAGATACCAAGCACTCCAATAACCTCACCAAAACTATTTCGTAGTGGCACTTTTTGGCTCAACACCACTGCATCTCTTCCATCGTAAATAGCTAGCTCTTCAGCTGTCTTCATTTTACCAGTAGCCATCACTTCTAAATCATTTTCCCTAAATACTGCGGCATTACCTTTTCCCCACGGGAGCTCCATATCGGTTTTACCAATAATTTCATTGCCAGATTTTAATCCCAAACTTATTGCTTGCTTATCATTACTACCAAGATAAACTCCATTCCTATCCTTCCAATAAATATGAGCTGGTGTGTGAGCTAAAATGTAATTCAATATAAAAGCTGCTTCTTTATTTTCTGCTTTTGAGCAAACCTGTATCTTTTGACTAGTAATATCAATTGGTGTTTTCTTAACCATAATAGCCCCATCTTCTATATAAGATAATCAAAAAAGTAACTACACCACAAAAAATACACAAACTAACGAAAACTCTAGCGAATGCTAAACTAATTCAGTCAATATATCAAAAACAAATATTTGTCACCCCGACGAAGGCCCATGTATGGATCAGGTGTCAAGTCCCGACAATCGACAATGTTAATAGCCTCTAGATTAGCAGTCATTGTCGATTGTCGGGACTTGATACCTTGCCTAATGTTGTAAGGACTTGACACCTACGCAAAATACCGCATCTCGCCTGCGCCAAACAAATTATCCGCACATCTTGCGCATAATTCGGGATGATCTTTATCGCTACCAACATCTTCACGATAATGCCAACAACGCACACATTTCTTGTGCAGTGATGGCAAAGCGATTAATTTTAAACCGGCAATTCCAGTAATAATGGCAT
The DNA here is from genome assembly GCA_001801345.1 of Gammaproteobacteria bacterium RBG_16_37_9. Taxonomy (GTDB): domain Bacteria; phylum Pseudomonadota; class Gammaproteobacteria; order UBA9339; family UBA9339; genus UBA9339. Next base: position 6,776 of record MGXJ01000060.1, read on the forward strand.
CTTGGGGCGCAGAAGCAATATGTTGCGCAGTAGCAGCAGAAGTAATTAATACAAAACGCAAATCTTCTTTTAATTTTGACAATACTGACAAAACTTTATCATCACAATATAGCGTTACAGCAGCTTCAAGACTCGAGCCGATAACATTACTAGCTCTGAGTTTTTCAAGCTCTTTATTAACTGCTGTTCTGTAATTTTGGATATCACTCCAATCATTAGCAGTAATTTCATCTTGGGATAAATCAAAATCATCACCACTGGCTATCTCACTAAAGCGCGTCATAAAAACTGACTCTGCTCTAGAAGTAATCTCATGCGTTTTATCCATTACCAGCATCTCTTGCCAAATTTCTTCAGCAGTAAAACTTAAAATTGGCGCGATCAATCGAACCAGAATCTCTAAAATATGAAAGAGCGCGGTTTGCGCTGAGCGTCTACCAAGACTGGCTTGCGACATCGTATACAAACGATCTTTAATGATACTAAAATAAAAGCTACTAATATCATTAGTAAGCAACCCCTGTAGATTATTACACACCACATGAAATTGATATAAGTTGTAATGATCGCGGCTATTATTAGCTAAATTTAAAATCTGCGCTACCGCTAAGCGATCAAGCGATAACATTTTTTCTGATGGCATTAAATCGTGCTTTGGATTGAAATCAGATAAATTACCCAATAAAAATCTTGCGGTATTACGTAAGATACGATAAACATCGATTGTCCGCGCAAGAATCTCTTCTGAAACCGCAAGATCATCATGCAAATAACTTGATGCTGACCATAATCGTAAAACATCTGCGCCGTATTTATCAACCACCTGTTTTGGATCAATTACATTACCAAGCGACTTCGACATTTTATGACCTTTGGCGTCAACACAAAAGCCGTGAGTTACAACTGTCTTGTATGGCGCAACCTTATGCAAAGCAAGCGATGTCAATAAAGAAGACTGAAACCAACCGCGATGTTGATCACTACCTTCTACATATACATCAGCGGGAAAATGCAGCTCTTCGCGTTGTTTTAATACACAGTAATGACTGACTCCAGAATTAAACCAAACATCTAAGGTATCACTAACCTTATCGTAACTTTCTGCGTCAGTATCTTTGGCATGTTCTTTTAAAAAACTCACTGGCTCAACACCATACCAATAAATAAGACCATTTTTTTCGATATTTGGCGCTATAACATCATTCACTAAACGTTGCATCTGGGGATGAATTTCACCGCTTTCTTTATGAATGAACAATGTCATGGGAATTCCCCAAAACCGCTGCCTTGAAATACACCAATCTGGCCGCTGTTCAATCATGCTTTTAATGCTGTTTTTGCCTTGGATTGGAATCCAGTTTACTTTTTCGATTGCATCTTGACCCATCTGACGCAATGTTGGCTTATGTTTAGGCGCAAAATCCATACTAACAAACCACTGCTGAGTCGCACGAAAAATTAGCGGGGTTTTATGTCGCCAGCAATGAGGATAACTATGCTCTAAAGTTTTTGCATGAATTAAATTGCCAAATTCTTTGAGCACCGTAATAACTTGTTCATTAGCATCAAATACATTAAGACCAGCAAAAAATTTTGTCGAACTTAAAAATTTACCATTGGATCCTACTGGATTATTAATCGGTAATTTATAGTGCAAACCAATTTTGTAATCTTCCTGGCCGTGCGCCGGAGCTGTATGCACCGCGCCAGTGCCCACATCGAATGTAACATGCTCTCCTAAAATAACCGGAACAGTTTTATCATCCAAAAATGGATGCTTTAACATCAACCCTTGTAACTCCTCGCCAACATATACTTTTTCAATTCTATATTCAGTTTCACCATAACGCTGCATAACTTGTTCTAACAAGTCTTCTGCAAAAATAAAATGCTCATTCAAAGTAATGCAATGCACTAGTGCATATTTCAATTTTGGGTGCAAGCATACAGCTTCGTTTGCAGGCAAAGTCCAAGGGGTAGTAGTCCAAATAGGAATACTTAGGTTTTCAACCTTAAACTTATCGGAATTAACTACACGAAATTTAACGTCAATTGCCGGTGAAACTTTATCTTTATATTCAACTTCGGCTTCAGCTAAAGCTGAACCACAAGCAATACACCAATGCACTGGCTTATAACCACGTATAACATAACCAGCTTCAATAATCCCCAACAATGCCCGGACGATATCAGCTTCATATTTAAAATCCATGGTGCTATAAAAATTTTCCCAATCTCCTATAACACCCAAACGTTTAAAAGCTTTTATTTGTATCTGGATTTGCTCTGCAGCATATTTACGGCACTCAGTGATAAATTTTTCTACTGGAACTTTTACATTTGCCTTCCCAATTTTTTTCTCAACATTTAATTCACTCGGCAAACCATGACAATCCCAACCCGGAACATATGGCACACTATAGCCCTCGAGCAATTTCGTTTTATTAATAATATCTTTGAGAATTTTATTAAAAGCATGTCCTAAGTGGATATCACCATTGGCATAAGGAGGACCATCATGCACAATAAATTTACCTCGAGCATTTTTGGGACTAACAAAACTTTGGTATAAATTAATTGTCTGCCAAAATTCGAGCATTTTTGGTTCGCGTTTTGGCAGATCAGCTTTCATCGGAAAACTTGTTTGCGGAAGATTAACATTGTAAGTTGTCATATTTTTTTACCCTACTTGAACCATTTCATCTTTTCGAAAGCTCTGAGCAAAAATAATAGCAACTACTATCATTAGCCCACCAGCTATATTTGCTATAATAATTTTTTCACCCCCAATAGTCCATGCAAAAATAGCGATAAATATTGGTTCTAAAGACAAGGCAATAGCAAATACTGTCGGCGATATAATTTTTTGCACACTTAACTGAATTATATAACATAGAACATTGGCAAATATGGCCAAATATAGGATCCACCAAATAACATCTAAAGACGCAACTGCAAATGGCAGCTTAAATAATAAAATACCGAAAAAACCAGCAAGAGTTGCCACCAAAAATTGTTGAAAATTAAGCACCCAAATATCGCATTTTTTTACCACCAAATCAGCATACACAATATGCGCAGCAAACATTACTGAGCTAAAAAGCATTAAAAGATCTCCCCACTGAAAGCTTCCGATGCCCCCAGTAATACTCCACAAACCAATACCAGCTAAAATTATGGCAGCCAAAATATTCCAACGTAATTTTTCCCGCCCACAAAAAAAACTTATGATCGGCACAAAAATCACGAATAATCCTGCAATAAATCCAGCATTAACTAGCATCATGTAATATATAGCAATAGCTTGGGTTACATAAGAAGTAAATAGTAGTAAGCCTAAAATTAAACCCTCTTTTAAATGTTGCCAAGGTTTTTTGCGTAAAAATAACAAAATCATACCCATGATCACGCTAGCTAATGCAAAACGGTAGCAAACTAAAGCAACCGCATCCACACCAACTGAACTTTTTTTAATCGCAATAAAAGTCGATGCCCAAATAATCGTAGCAATTAATATGGCAAAATTAGCGGCCATTTTGTTTAGTTTCATAAATTTCTAACCTATTTTTTCTAGCCAACGTTACATCATCTTCAATTTGTGCTTTTAGTTCTGCCAGCGAATTAAATTTCTTTTCATCTCTAATTTTTTTACAAAACTCTAGCATAATTCTCTTGCCATAAATATTGGCATCAAAATCTAAAATATAAACCTCAAGTAATTTCTTCTTACTCAAAATCGTAGGACGAAAACCAATATTAGCCAAACCAAATAAAGGAGTTTGCGCCAAATTATAGACTTTAACCGCATAAATTCCCATAAGCGGTAGTTCACGCCGCTTTAAATGAATATTTGCCGTAGGAAACCCTATTTTGTGCCCAATATGATCGCCTGGCACTACTCTTCCACAAATACTATATGGTCTACCTAAAAATTTAGCTGCGCTATCTAAATTGCCTTGCCAAAGCGCAGAGCGGATTAAAGAACTACTAACCCGAACTCCATCAATTTTAAATGCAGCAACTTCTGTAACCTGAAAATTACCAGTAATTGATGCTTGCTTGAGTAGAGAAAAATCTCCTTCGCGTTTGTGTCCAAAAACAAAATCATCACCAACTACTAAATGGCTAACGTGTAATGAATCAAGCAAAATCTCTGTAATAAATCTGCTAGCAGTAATATCAGCAAAACGTAAATTAAAAGGTAAAACTAAAATTCGATTTATTCCGTGTTTTTCTAACAAAAATTTTTTTTCATGTAAACTGGTTAGACGCATTGATCTATCACCAGTGAAAAACTCTTCCGGCTGCGGTTCAAAAATTACCACTACCGCTGGCAGTTTTAATTCGGCTGATTTTTCTTTAACAATCTCTATAATCTTTTGATGTCCAAGATGCACTCCGTCATAATTACCAATGGTAGCTACACATCCACTGGCAAATTGTGTTTTTAAATTATGTAGTCCTCGAATTATTTGCATAATATATTATTAAACAAAAAGATACAGAT
>MGXJ01000060.1:11303-31540 GCA_001801345.1 Gammaproteobacteria bacterium RBG_16_37_9
ATAGATATAAACTTCAACTACTGACCTAGGATAATATGTTTAGATCATGATAAATGCAAGGTTTGCCTTCTTGCTTTGTCATTCTTGTTGCTTTGTCATTCTTGGGTTCTTTTCTGTCATCCTCGGGTTCTTTTCTGTCATCCTCGGGCTTGACCCGAGGATCTACTATGAAGATCACAAAATAACAACGGCTGAATAATACAATAATCCAACATTGACAAACCTCCAGATACAAGGAAAATACTCTCCATGTCCCTAGCGCAAATCATCGAAAACACTCTGTATTTTTTGGCCTTAATAAATCCCGTAAGCAAAGTATTATTTTTAACCGCTAAAAAACCAGCATACACGCGGCAAGAATTATTTTCTTTATCCATAAAAGCCACTCTTGTTGCCCTATTAATTTTATCAATCTTATCCAGCTTCGGTAATTTCCTATTGGTATCAGTTTTTCATGTAGAAATTTATTCACTAAGCGTCGCTGGCGGCATTATTCTATTTATCATAGGACTGACTGCAGTTAGAGAAGGAAAATTTTTTGAAGAATCCCAAGAAAATCAGAGGACGCCAGATATCTCAGTAGTGCCGCTTGCTGCCCCACTAATTGCGGGGCCTGGAACCATGACCGCAGCCATCTCTTTTGCATCATTTAATGGCACAATAACAACTATTATTTGCATCACTCTTGCGGTTTCAATTAACTTGGTTTTTATGCTGCTTTCCTTTAGGATTAATCGTGTTTTTGAAAAGTTAAACGCCACCGGACCATTAATTAGAATTACAGGCTTAATTGTTACTGCAGTAGCAATGCAGATGATCTTTACCGGCTGCGCAACTTGGATTGGAAAGATAATTTAGGATTAACGAACAAAGGAGTCAGACCCAAAAAAGAGTCTGACCACTTTATTCCTTTAGATAGCTTTACCTCTTTTACACTACACCTCATTTCTGGAGTAATAAAGAACATGTTGTAAATACCCAGCAGCAAAGTTCATAAATACTAAGATCGTAACAATCTCTGACGAATCTAAACCAGCAATCTTTTGACGCAGTTCTTGCAATTCTTTCTTCAGATCAAAAGAACCAGCGACAGCTTCAATTTCTTTTTGATTCAATTCAACAATTCTATTCATAATAAACTCCCTCTAGTTCTAAATTTTGCCAACTAAATTTGAAACGCATTGTAGCAATAAATTATAAAAAAACTATATAAATAAATTTAATTAATTATTAAAATAACATCATGAATAAATTGCCTTAGATCCATCTTGGAAAGATGAATAATATATCAAAAACGATGCTTTATTTCTAATGATTTTTAACTTAGCAAAATTATTTATCCTGCAACACAAACTCTCGCCATTTCATTCCGCTTATCCATAAACAAAAAAAATAAATAATTGTGGCGCCAACACATAAAACTGCAAGATGCCATGCTCGGGCAAACCAATCCCAACTAAACCATAAAGATAAATCACTAACAGTCAACCAAAGCGATGTCGCCAGAACAACATTGGCAAAAATTATTCTCAGCCAAAATATTTTCCAACCGCTGCCAGGATTATAATGATTACTTTTTCTAATAGTCCAAAATAATAAAAATGCATTAAGTGTGGAAGTCAATGAAGTCGCAAGCGCAAGCCCCGCATGTTTTAATGGAAACACTAAAATAGCCGCAAGCACGATATTGATCAGCATAGAAGTAATTGCAATTTTTACCGGTGTTTTAATATTTTGGCGTGAATAAAAGCCTGAGGCCAACACCTTCACTAACATAAATGCAGGCACACCAACAGCAAATCCCAATAAACTACGTCGCGTCATCTCAACATCAAATTCGGTAAATTTACCATGCAAAAATAAAGTGGCTAAAATTGGACCAGCAAGGATAGCGATACCAATAGTAGCGGGCATTGCAATAATCAACACAAATCTTAATGCGAAGTCGAGTGCTTCTGAAAATTCCTTATGAGATTGTGATGCATATTTACGCGACAAATATGGCAATACCACAGTTGCAATGGCCACCCCAAAAATTCCCAGAGGAAAAGATGTTAAACGATCAGAATAATTAAGCCATGCAATACTACCTGAGCGTAAGAATGAAGCAAATGAAATGTCGATAAGAATGCTTACTTGGGCCACCGAAACTCCGAATATTGCAGGTATCATTAATCCTAGCACTCGTCGCACCCCAGCATCTTGCCACAAAATACTCGGCCGCGGCATCAAACCTATTTTGTATAGAGCAGGTAACTGAAACAAAAGCTGAGCAAGACCCCCTATAAATATTCCCCATGCCAAAGCTTTAACTGGCTCAGTAAAATATGGCGCCATAAAAATGGCAGCACCAATCAAAGCTAAATTTAATAAATTCGGACTAAATGCTGGAATGCCAAATTTACCATAAGTATTTAAAATTCCACTAACGTATGCAGTTAAAGAAATAAATAAAATGTAGGGAAAGGTTATTCTAAGCATCGATGTAGCAAGATCAAGCTTACTAGCATCATTAATAAAACCTGGAGCAAAAACATAAACTATCCAAGGAGTAATTAAAATTGCGATTAACGTAAAAACAGACAATACCGAAATCATTAGTCCGGCCATGTGATTGAGAAAAATTTTAGTATCTTCCAATCCTCGTTTTTGATGGTATTCTGACAAAACCGGAACAAACGCTTGGGAAAACGCACCTTCAGCAGTTAAGCGACGTAAAAAATTTGGAATACGATAAGCGACAAAAAAAGCATCTAATCCAGCTGTAGCACCAAAAACATAGGCAAATATCAATTCCCGCACAAACCCTGTTATGCGCGAAATAGATGTCATCAAGGAAAAAACAAAGGTGGATTTGAGTAAACTTTTTTTCATTTGTTGCAAACCAAAACTACACCTCTTTTTTCTCTGTCCCATAACGAACATCAACCAATCTTCCTGTAGTATACTTATGTAAAATACTTGTAACTAACGTTTGATAAGGCAACCCCTCATCCTCGGCAAAGACCTTAAGTTTTTCTAAATCATTACCAAAAATTCTTATACTGATGCGCTTCTCCTTGGTTCTGCGCAAATAATTAGCCGCAGCTTGCTGTGCTTCTTTCTTTACTTTTTTTATGTGTGGCACAGTTTTCCACTCACCGCGTTCTAACGACGCTAGTATATCTTTTTCTTCCGCATCCAACTTCACATCAAAAACATCTTTCTTTTTACGCATAAAAACCTCATCTCTTAGTTATCTAATATAAATACTTCTTAGTCAATTTTCTACTTGGAAAAATTGTCTTCAAAAAACAACAGTCTCCTTTCTGAATAAAAGGCACTGCATAAACATATTTTTCTATTTCTATAACAAACACCTTTTGATCTGGATATTTGTCCTTGTTAGGATGCTCAAGAATATCAAGTTCTTTATTAGCCTTCAATTCACGGATAACTTGCTCAAACCCCACACCTCTATCTGCTAATAGTTTCTTATTTTTATCTACACTGAAATCAAAGTCTCGTACTTCCTTCATGTACATATTATACACAACAGATGCAACTTGTCATCTTTGAAAAGCTCAGAATGAGCTAAATTTATGTTAGCCCAGCCAGAGGTTCGCGTTGTTTGCGAGTCGCAGGTCTGGGTTGTTGGAATGTAGAACGATCTAAATTCGAATGGGCCTAACCTAAGATCTATGTTATTTGCGATTGTTATGCCCCGAAGGGGCAAAATATACAATAGCCCAGACTAAACGAGCGTAGCGAGTGCAGGTCTGGGTAGATTGTAAAAAACATAAAAAGCTCCGTAGGAGCGAAATAAAAATCAATCCGATAGGTGTTTTTCATCAAAATTTATATCATATTTTTGTAATAGCCTACGAAATTCATCGTCAAATGTAATTATTTTATGATGTTGTTTTTGGTTGCTAATATAATCACAAACAATATCTGTATGACTTGAGCTAATCGAAAATGCACCATAACCATATTGCCAATAAAATTTTTTATATTTTGAATTTTTTGTTTTTATCCATTTAGAAGAACTTGTTTTTATCTCTTCAACTATTTTTCCAATCGATAGGTTTTTTGCCATTACACATAAAATATGAATATGATTTTCAGTGCCTCCTATTCGTAGCGTATCACAATTATGGTTTTCCAATATTTTAGATATGTATGAGTAAAGTTCTAGACTAATTTCATCATCAAGCCACGAGATTCGTTTTTTCGTGCTGAAAATAACGTGGATTAATAGCTTGGTTAGTGATTGTGCCACAATCTTGTAAACTCAATAAAATAAAAAATATATTTTATGATTTTATATGGAAATAAAAATACCGGATTTTACTCTGTATGTTTTTTAATTACGCTCTTCGAGCTGTGATTGTTTTTGATCTATTACCCAGACCTGCACTCGCTGCGCTCGTTTAGTCTGGGCTGTTGTATATTTTGCCCCTGTGAGTCTTTACAACTATCTACTCCCCACTACGACTATCTCTCTTCCGATCTGTTGCCTTAAGCTTTTTTTTGCGCAGGCGCATTTGCGTTGGCGTGATTTCTACTAACTCATCATCTTCGATAAATTCTAAAGCTCTTTCTAAACTCATCTGCACCGGTGGAGTTAAAATAACGTTTTCGTCAGTGCCCGATGCACGCATATTAGTCAAATGTTTTTCTTTTGTTGGATTCACCACTATATCATCGATACGTGAATTAATCCCAACGATCATTCCTTCATATACTTCTATTTGCGGCCCAATTAATAACTGGGCCCGCTCCTGCAAATTAAACAAGGCAAAACCCGTGCTTTTCCCCTTGCTATTTGCAATTAATACTCCTCGCGGCCGTTTAGCAAAATCACCGGTTTTAACTATCCCATAATGATCAAACACATGATGCAAAATACCACCGCCTGAAGTAGACATCATAAATTCAGTTTGAAATCCCATTAAACCACGAGTAGGAATAATATATTCTAAACGAACTCTACCTAAACCATCAGATTGCATATTTTTTAATTCTGCTTTTCTTGAACCCAAAGATTCCATAACGGATCCTTGATGTTTTTCTTCGATATCTGCAATCAAAAATTCATATGGCCCGCATTTTTTGCCATCAATTATTTTATAGATAACTTGTGGTTGCGAAACTGCTAATTCATAACCTTCACGCCTCATAGTTTCGATTAATATTCCAAGATGCAGTTCACCACGCCCAGAAACCTTAAATTTTTCCGGTGTATCGGTATCTTCTACACGCAAAGCTACGTTATGCAACAGCTCTCGATAAAGGCGTTCGCGTAATTGGCGACTGGTTAAAAATTTACCTTCACGCCCAGCAAATGGTGAAGTATTAACTTCAAAAGTCATGCTAATCGTTGGCTCATCAATTGTAAGTGGGGGTAAGGCATTTACTGCTTCAGGATCGCACAAAGTATAAGAAATTTTTAAATCTTCTACCCCAGTTATCGCAACGATATCACCAGCATCAGCTGCATCAATTTCATAGCGTTTAAGACCTAAAAAACCTAAAATCTGTAAGATTCTGCCAGAACGGGTTTTGCCTTCACGATCGATCACCACTACCGGCATATTTTTGCGCATTTTGCCGTGTTTAATTCTGCCAATACCGATAGTCCCTACATAACTAGAATAATCAAGCGAGGTGATTTGCATTTGTAATGGTGCATTTGGATCTACTTCTGGTGGCGGCACCCTATCAACGATCATCTGAAATAATAAATTCATATCAGAGGTAGGTTCTTGCCAATTAAAAGTAGCGAACCCTTTGGTTGCTGAAGTATAAATTATAGGAAAATCCAGCTGCTTATCTGTTGCCCCTAATTTATCAAATAGATCAAATATGCGATCTATTACCCAATCAGGACGAGCATTAGGACGATCAACTTTATTGACGACAACAATTGGATTTAACCCTTGAGCAAAAGCTTTTTGCGTAACAAAACGGGTTTGGGGCATAGGACCATCAACCGCATCCACAAGCAATAATACTGAATCCACCATCGATAACACTCGCTCAACTTCTCCACCAAAATCAGCATGTCCAGGAGTATCGACGATATTAATTTTATAACCATTCCATTCAATAGCGGTGTTTTTTGCCAAAATAGTAATTCCACGTTCGCGTTCAAGTTCATTGGAATCCATTACCAAATCATTACCTTGGAGCATTCCAAGCTTCTGTTTTAGTGTGCCAGACTGACGCAGCAATTGATCAACTAAAGTAGTTTTACCATGGTCGACATGGGCAATAATAGCTATGTTACGTATGTTTGAGTTCATAATAGTTTGCAAGGCGCTGGAGTATGCCACTAATTGAGCTAAGGGGTCAAGTCCCGACAATCTACAATGTTAAGCTTCTAGATTAACAGTCATTGTCGATTGTCGGGACTTGACCCCTTGACACCCTAACAAGTTCAAGGCATATTAATTGCCGTAACAAAAACTTCCTGGAGAACTAAAAGTGGCAAATATAAAATCTGCAAAAAAACGAGCGGTCCAAAGCGAAAGTCGCCGCAAACACAATATTGGCTTAAAATCAACCTGTCGCACTTATATCAAAAAGGTCGAAGCTGCTGTAACCGCCAATAAAAAAGAGGAAGCCATAAAAGCATTGGCAGCATCAATTTCAGTAATTGATAAAGCAGCTGCAAAAAACATTATCCATAAAAACAAAGCTGCTCGTTATAAAAGCCGTTTAAATGCTAAAATTAAAAAACTGAAGTAGTTCAGTTAAGGGGTCAAAAAGTATGGCCGCTAACAAGAAAAACGCATTTTATGCCCAATCTGGTGGTGTTACTGCCGCTATAAATTCAAGCGCTTGTGGGTTAATCGAAGCCGCTAGAAAACACGGAATTAAAGTTTATGCCGGCAGAAATGGAATTATCGGCGCTCTTACCGAAGATCTGATCGACACCAGCAAAGAACCCATCAAAAATATCGCAAAATTACGCCATACTCCTGGTGGTGCATTTGGTTCTTGTCGCTACAAACTAAAAAGCTTAGAACAAAATAGAGTCGAATATGAGCGCTTAATTGAAGTGTTTGCTGCTCATAACATAGGTTATTTTTTCTATAATGGTGGTGGCGACTCGCATGACACTATTCACAAAATATCACAAGTCAGTGAAACCATGGGCTATCCTCTAGTTTGCATCGGCATACCTAAAACCATAGATAATGATTTGCCTTTTACTGATACATGCCCCGGCTTTGGTTCAGTTGCTAAATACATTGCCACGTCAATTCGCGAAGTTGGTTGTGATCTTATATCTATGGCAGCGCCTTCTTCAACTGTAAAATCTTCAACAAAAATTTTTGTTCTGGAAACAATGGGGCGCAATGCTGGGTGGATTGCCGCTGCAGCTGGACTAGCCACTGAAGAAGCTGGAGACCCGCCACATATTATTTTATTTCCAGAAATACCTTTTGATGAAGAAAAGTTTTTGATAAAAGTTGAAAACTGCGTCAACAATCATGGCTGTTGCGCCGTAGTAGTTTCTGAAGGACTTCAAAATATAGATGGTCAGTTTTTATCTGATGTTGGCTGTATTGACGCTTTCGGCCATGTCCAACTCGGTGGAGTTGCGCCAATTATAGCTAAACTAATCAAACATAAATTAGGCTATAAATATCACTGGGCTGTATCTGATTATCTTCAAAGATCAGCACGTCATATTGCATCCAAAATTGATCTCAAGCAAGCCTATGCTCTAGGTGAAGCTGCGCTTAAGTATGCTCTACAAGGAAAAAATAATATTATGACGATTATTATGCGTCAATCTGATAAGCCATATCGTTGGACTATCGGTTGGGTAGACCTAACAGATGTTGCAAATGTTGAAAAGAAAATGCCCCGTGATTTTATTACCGCCGACGGTTTTCATATTACGAATAAATGTCGCAAATACTTAATACCACTTATTCAAGGCGAAGACCCTCCTCCTTTTAAAAACGGACTACCTCAGTTTGTAAAACTAAAAAATGTGCCTGTAAGAAAAAAACTAAAAGAAGGGTTTACGTTTAGGAAGTAGATCCTCGGGTCTACGCCCGAGGATGACAGAAGAAAAAGCCCGAGGATCCAGTTTTTTATAGTAGACCCTTGTATCAACTACGTCGTCATCCCTTATCAACACTCGGCGCATCCCAGCTGCCAGTTATATGGTAAGTAGCTTTTGTGGTCTTTTTTATTGCTGTAGATATCATTCGATCTGCAATAAAGCTTATAACACCAGCAACTGGACCACCAATTATAGCAGCTGCCACTGGTATACTTGATGTAATTTTTGGTGTTGCACTAAGCATAATATCGTAATCCTGTGCTTTTAAACCGATTCTCCCATTTGCTTTAACAAGTGCACTCGGCCCATCAATAGTAATTTTTCTAACAAGTGCATTGCCACCAGATAACTCAAAATCCCCAGACATAGTATTAAAACCAAATCCCTTCTTCGTCAAATCACTAAAATCTAAAGTCAAACGTTGCGGCAAAGACTGTAAACTAAACAAACTAAGTATTCGTCCAAATCCCAACTTACTTTCTGCTTGTTTACTTAAATGAATAATTCTCCCATCTTTCACCTGGATAGAAAAAGTGCCACTAACAGTTTGTAAAGTTGGTTTATATGGAGAATTAGGCCATCTTAAAACGAAAGTTGCGCTGCCTTTCCCACCAGTCACATTATCGGTCAACTCCCACTGTTTTAATAAACCACCAACATCATCACTATTAATCTTACCACGAAAAACACTGCTCCGATTATTACCAACATCCACCCAATCACCACTTGCATCTACACTAAATTTTGAATCACTAACCGTAATTTTATTAATTTTTACTCCATTAGTTTGATGCTCGGTAATAAATTCCACTTGGTTAAAATTCTTACCGTTATAATTAAGAGTATCTATTTTAAAATGCATCGGTAACAAACTCTGCGGTTTTAATGTCGTTAAATTTTGCTGCTCTTTACTTATAAAAAGCTTTTTAAATACCCCTTGTATAACAGCCTTATCATCACTGGGAAAAAATAATTTACCATCAATATTTGGCGTTAAAAATGCAACGTCCCACCCGCTATTTTTTGGCTGTATCTTTAACACTACCTGCTTAAATAGCTGCCCTAAAACATTTAACTCTGCAACATTTAAACTAATTTGCCTAATAACTGGCCCAATCGTTACAAAATTAGCTTTGGCTTTTGCCAAATAATCTTTCCATACCGGCCAATCTAACTTGGCTATATTTCCAGAAATTATCAAACCTGAATTCGCCGAAACGCTAGCATGTCCTGTGCCAAACTTTATATCTCCTGCTAACACCTGAAGAGAATTATTGTCGGTTTTTTTAATCATTAAAGCGGCATTTATTTGATCATTATAGTTAATCGTTACTTGTGGTAATTTATTGCCTCCAAAATAACCGATTAAATTAAACTTATAAGCACTAGCAGCTTTTTTAGCAAAAGGTTCTGGCAAATTAACCTCTACTCCCACTAGATCCGAATTTAATTTAAACGTATTTTGCACAGATGAAGAACTATGCAGCTGGAGCAAAGCATGATAATTAAAATTTCCAAATACATAAGGATGTAATTTAACTGAAAAAGCCTGCTCAAATTCGCTTACTTCCGCATTCCCTAAAATATTAACGTGAGTGATATTATTATCGGTATTGGGATTCAAAGTATGGATAGCAAGTTTGATTGGCCTATTAAATGCTTTGCCTCTAATCTCTTTTGCTACTAAATTACCATTATTAAAATGCATATTACCTTGAAGATTGTTTATACTAAAATTCCAACTATTAGAATGCACATTATTATTGTATAACTCAATATCACCCTCAACATCTGTATCTTTTTTAGGCACATCATCAGATAAAGGCATGTCCATTTCTAAACCAAATTTCATCGGGCCAATTAAATTAATTGCTTGAAGCTTACGCCCAACAGTATTTTTAAGCGGACTTAAATTGAGAAATTTTAAACCCACACTAGAATCTGTATCTATTGCAGCAATAACATGTAAAATCGGCATTTCAAGATCAGGGATTGTAGTTTTAATTGACTTGACAGGCGCATGTAAAATTTTAGCGCTATTTGCTGAAATGGTGAGAGAACGATTAGAAAAAACCATCTTGCCGGTAATATTTTCAATATGCGGCCAATCAGGATCGTAATTTAAATGCACATCACGAATATTAGTATCTACTAAAAATCTTCCTTCATTGTTATCAAATGGAAATTTGTCTAGCGGTCCTTGCAAAATCATCTTGCCATAAATTGACTTACTGCTAATAAAAGCTTTATCTAACCAAGCAGTAGCACTATGTGGCAATACAGTTATTGGATAATATAGTTTAGCTTTAGCAAGGTTGCTCAACTTTAATCCTAACTGAATATCAACCACTGGCATTTGTGATTTAACTGGAAACAAAAGCTGACCGTCTCCATAAAAAGTCAACCAATCGTCCTTAAATTCTAATTTACTAATATTCACTTTCCAGCCTATATCATCGCGTTGCCAAACGATTTTACTCTCTATGTTTTTGATTGGCATTGATTGACGAAAAAATTTAGTTGTGACATTAGAGTTCCTTACCAATAAATTAACATTACCTGATGATGGCATAAAAAAACCACCACCAGAAAATTTAAGATCAAATTCAGGCTGCCAATTATCTATTACCACATCACCAGCAAATGGCGGAATACTATTTTTTAAAAAATCACCTCGTAATTTTAAATCGGCTTTAAATATTGCTGAGAAGATTTTTGTTCAAGGTGCCCTCCTATTTTTAAATCATGCTGTAAAACACCGTTATGTAATCTTAGGTATAAATTATTAATTTTTACTACTTTGCCATCTACCAAATTCCAATTGAGTGTAATATCTTCTAAATCAATTCGACTTTGCTCAAATAACCATGGAGATACTTCATCTATAAAACTAGCATCTAGCGCTGCAGTAGATGTTGGCGAAATACCAACCAAACCTAGCTCGCCATCTTTTTTTTGATAAACCGAAAACTCACTACTGCGAATTAACAATAAACCAGGTTTAATTTGCCACTTAAGCAAACTTCCTATCAAATCTATGCCCACTTGCAACTCACGCGCTTGAAGTATTTTTTTGTTTTTGGCACTATTAAAAATAACTACATTATAGAATCTAAATACTGGCTCTAAACCGCGGCTGCCTACTGCAATCTCTCCGATTTGCACTGGCTGTCGCACAATTTTGCTAACAAACTGCTCAAGATCATAACGATATGCCCCAAGACGCGGGCTAATAAAATGCAATATTGATAACAATAGCACTAGCGTCAGCATTAAAATAATAATGCTAAATTTTATCCAATGAAGAACTCTGTTGATAATTATTTTCAAATGCGAAATTTTTGTTGGAAATTAAACAACAATGTTGCCAAAGGTGCCCATACTAAGGCACTCACGATGGCATAGCCCAAAATAGACCAAGCGTTAAAATATTCTCCCGCATAGCCTTGCATCAAAAACCTTAATGATTGATACAGAAGCATCAAACCAAAAATAACCACAGATGTTTTCCAAAACCCCAGCGGTATTATTTTCTGCCGAAATTCCGCAACAAAGTAAGTCATTAAAATCAGAGCTATCGCATTCTCGCCGATAGGAGCGTTATATAAAATATCAAGAAAAATCCCTACTACTAAAGCAGATCCTACGTTTACATACTGCGGCATAGTTAAAGCCCAGTATAACAATACTAATACTATCAATGGTGGGTATAACCACTCAAACCAAGTTGGCAGTTGTAAAAAAAGTAAGACCCAACTTACTAAGAAACTTAGTAAAATCGGTATCCACATTTTTGTTAGTGAAAAATTATTCATTGGAATCTCTAATTACTAAACAATGTCATCATTCGTGTCAAACACGAATGCAAGCTCTCGGACAAGCGGAAGCGCAGATCCGAGGATCTCTCCTTATACTGTCATCCTCGCGCTTGACGCGAGGATCTAGCCTTTTTTACTACGAGATCCTCGGATCTTCGCCCGAGGATGACAGTTAAAAGTGCCCGAGGATGACAGTGTCAAACCCGAAAATCTACTTTTTCACCCGCTTCACCCTCTCAACCTCAGCAGGCCAAACCAAGAGAACATGAAGATCTCTGTTTATATGCGCCGCTGGCACAACAACCACTTTAAGAAACCGTTCTCCAACTACACGCTTAACTTCACTCACAACACCAATCAAATGTCCCGCAGGAAAACGCTGCCCTAACCCAGACGTCACCAAAGAATCTCCCTCTTTTATATCGGCTGTTTCAGGAATATTCACTAATTCTAAATAATCACTACTACCAACACCAAGCGCAATTGTCCTAAATCCATTTCTGTTAATCATTACCGGTATAGCGCTTTTGCCATTTGTTATCAAAAGAACTTTACTGACTAAATCTTCGACCAAAATCACTTGTCCAAGCAAACCGTAAGCATCTAATACTGGCTGCCCAACATATACCCCATGCTGTTTCCCTTTATCGATAGTAATTTGTTGCCCAAAATTGTCGACTACAGAATTAAGTAATTGCGCGGCTACTATTTTGCTTTTGCCTGGTTTAGATGAATTCAGCAACACCCGCAACTGAGAATTTTCATGTTCCAAAAAATCTAATCGCTGTAATTTAGCATTAATCTGCAACAACTCTGTGCGAAGCTGGTTATTTTCTTCAAAAATAATTTGCTTACTTACAAAATTATCTTTGAGTATGTGTGCTAATTCTACGGGCCAATTAACTGCATATTGAATTGGTATTACAATAAATGATACTTGAGAACGTAGAGCATCAAAATAGTGTGATTTATGATCAAAGAAAAATAAGATTAAGGATACGACCACTAAAATAAAAGATCGCATTCCTTGAGATGTTTTTTTTGCGAAAATTCGTTTAATAAAAAACTCCGGTTAAACAGGGGAAGCTGGGGGTCAAGTCTTTACAATCGACAATAAACAATGGTAATTGATAGTTATTGTCGATTGTAAAGACTTGACCCCCAGCTTTTATTCACGACCTAAAAAATCAGAATTTCCACTTGCGTCAAGCATTTCCAAGGCCTTACCACCGCCACGTGCCACACAAGTTAAAGGATCATCTGCAACGATAACAGGCAACCCAGTTTCTTCCATAAGTAATCTATCTAAATCAGTAAGCAAGGCGCCGCCACCTGTTAATACGATCCCACGCTCTGCAATATCTGAAGCCAATTCAGGAGGAGCCTGCTCTAAAGCTGCGCGCACCGCACCTATAACGCCCGCTAAAGGTTCTTGTAGTGCCTCCAAAATCTCGTTGCTGTTTAGGGTAAAACTACGCGGTATTCCTTCGGCAATATTACGACCCCTAATTTCTATTTCGCGCACTATATTTCCTGGATATGCCGTGCCGATTTCTTGCTTAATACGTTCCGCAGTGCTTTCACCAATTAAGCTTCCATAATTACGTCTTACGTAACCTATAATAGCTTCATCAAAACGGTCACCACCTATTCTTACCGATTCTGAATACACAATGCCACTTAAAGAAATAATTGCCACCTCTGAGGTGCCACCACCAATATCGACAACCATAGAACCATTAGCTTTTTCAATCGGTAAACCAGCTCCAATTGCAGCGGCCATCGGCTCTTCAATTAAATAAACATCGCGTGCACCAGCCCCCAAAGCAGATTCTTTAATCGCTCGTCTTTCTACTTGAGTAGAACCACATGGAACCCCAACTAAAACTCGAGGACTTGGACGCAAAAAATACTTACTTTCATGAACTTTATGAATAAAATATTGCAGCATTTTTTCGGTTACGTAAAAATCTGCTATTACACCGTCTTTTAACGGACGAATAGCTGAAATATTACCAGGTGTGCGACCCAACATTCTTTTTGCTTCTAAACCGACAGCAACTACTCTGCTTTGGCCACCACCTTCATGACGCACTGCAACCACAGACGGTTCATTTAATACAATCCCTTTGCTACGCATATAAATAAGCGTATTGGCTGTGCCTAAATCAATTGACATATCTGTAGAAAATAAACCACGAAATTTCTTAAACATAAAAATATATTCCCATTAACAATTGCGTATTGCCGCTTAATGTAGCTTAAATTTTAAAACTTTTAAATAGATATCATCAAATAGTTGCTTTGTGATAATAACGATTATCCACCCAAATAAAAATACTTTAAATTCAAATAGATAATGAGTTCGGGCCCGGGCCTGACCCCAAATTTTTGTTGTTTAATTTCATATGCCGCCTTATAATCCACCGATTTTTGATTAAGCGTAACATTCCTACTAACAGTTAATAAAATTGGAGGGTTAATGTTAAAACAAGCCAAACCAACTGAAATTCAATATCACACTGGACTATCAAAAAACATAATCAAAGGAGCTGAGTATGTAGTATTACCCGGGGATCCGCATCGCTGCGAATCAATTGCAAAAGCTTTCGATCCAAACGCTATCTTTCTTGCTGATTCACGAGAACACAAATCATACCTTGCCCATTTTCATGGAAAAAATATCCTAGTTTGTTCATCTGGTTTAGGTGCTCCAAATATGGGAATAACACTGGAAGAGCTCGCAGTTATTGGCTTAAAATATTTTTTACGTATTGGCACCTGCGGAGCAATTCAACCATTCATTGATCTAGGAGATATTGTAATTAGCACTGCAAGTGTCAGACTCGATGGTGCATCAAAAGATTACGCACCGGTAGAATATCCAGCAGTTGCTTCATTTGATTTCACTCTCGATATGATTGAAGGCGCAAAAAAAGCCAAAGCACCTTTTCATACTGGTATTACGGCCTCAACTGACACTTTTTGGCAAGCTCAAGAGCGCTACGATAGCTACACTGGTCACATATTACGCAGCAAACGAGGTTCTACAGATGAATGGCGCACGCTTAATGTGCTGAATTATGAAATGGAATCTTCGGCTTTGTTCGTCATGGCATCTGTTATGGGATTGCATGCAGCTTGCATTTGCGGCGTTGTCGCCAAGCGCGTTGAATCTGAAAAAATTAGCCTTGATACCAAAAAAGGCGCCGCCAAATCGAACTGGGAAAAAGTAGCTGTTGAAGGGATTTATCAGAGTATGAAAAGAAGGGGGATGGTTAAATAACAACGTAGTTGTCATTCTCGGGCGCTTTTAACTGTCATCCTCGGGTATTTTTTAACTGTCATCCTCGGGCGAAGACCCGAGGATCTCGTAGTAAAAAATGCTAGATCCTCGCGTCAAGCACGAGGATGACAATATAAGGAGATATCTCCTCGGGATCAGCGCTTCACTTGTCCGAGAGCTGCCCTCGTGCTTAACACGAGGGATGACACTCTACTTTATTGTCGCCTAACATCAAGCCCTGATTATGAAAATGCAAAAACTCTTCATCAAAACCTACGGCTGCCAGATGAACGAATATGACTCAGCAAAAATTGCCGACATTTTGGCTGCTTCCTGTGGTTTAGTTACAACCGAAACTCCATCCAAGGCTGATCTAATTATTTTAAATACATGTTCGGTGCGCGCTAAAGCTTCCGAAAAAGTATTTTCTGAACTTGGCCGACTTAGATTTCTCAAAAAGAAAAACCCTAATCTTGTTTTGGCAGTTGGCGGTTGTGTATCCATGCAAGAACAAACAAATATTTTTCGTCGCGCTCCATACGTTGATATTGTTTTTGGCCCGCAAACTTTACATCGTTTACCAAAAATGTATGAAAAAGCATGCAACAAAGAAAAACGCATTATTGATATCACCACTCCTAAAATTGAAAAGTTTGACTACTTCCCTACTCCAGATGTAAAAGGAGCAATCGCTCATGTGTCAATTATGGAAGGCTGTAATAAATTTTGCAGCTATTGCATTGTGCCCTACACTCGCGGCATTGAGATGAGCCGACCATCCATAGATATTCTAGCAGAAATTAAAACATTAACAGACCAAGGTGTAAAAGAAATACAATTGCTAGGACAAAATGTTAATGCTTATCGCGACCCAAATAAAAAATATACCTTTTCTAATCTTATTCATGAAATCGCAAAAATCAAAACCATTGAGCGCATCAATTTCACCACCTCTCATCCTGCAGAATTTGGCGATGATTTAATCACAGCATTTGCCAGCGAACCAAAATTAACTAACTATATCCATCTGCCTATTCAAAGCGGTTCTAATCGCATTTTAAAACTAATGCGCCGTGGTTATACTTGCGAAGAATATCAAGAGATAATTGATAAATTACGCAAAATTCGGCCAAATATTGGGGTTTCAACTGATATCATAGTAGGATTTCCAACTGAAACTGAAGAGGATTTTGCTGATACTATGGAGATAGTTCAAACCATAAATTTCGATGCTGCATTTAGTTTTATTTATAGCCCACGACCAAATACCCCAGCTGCAAAAATGGAAGATAATATACCGCTTGCCCAAAAAAAACAGCGGTTGTTAGATCTTCAAAATCAATTGGCCATACAATCTCGTCAATATAATAAAACCATGGTTGGCACCATCCAAAAAGTATTAGTCGTTGGCCGCGATAAAAAAAATCATAACCAATATTCTGGCAGAACCGAAAATAATCACATCGTGCACTTCACCGCTCCAAAAGATCTCTTGGGAGAAATTGTTGAGGTTAAAATCGTTGACGCAATGTCAAATTCATTGCGGGGCGAGCTGTTGTAAATATGCCCCACCTTGGGCTAAGAGATCCCCTCTTGCTGTTTTATTACAAACAGGTATATTAGTAGCACATTTTTACACTTTGAGACATAAATATGAAACCAGATATCCACCCAAAATATCATCCAGTGAAAGTTGTTTGCAGCTGCGGTTATACTTTTGAAACCCGTTCAACTGTCAATAAAGACACGCTTAATATAGAAATATGCTCTAACTGCCATCCGTTTTATACCGGCAAGCAAAAAACAGTCGATACTGCTGGCCGCGTAGAAAAATTCCAAAAAAGATATAGCGCCAAGGCAGCTCCAGTTGTAACTGAGCCAGTGGCTGCAGCACCGGTAGCAGCAAAGAAAGCTAAGAAAGCTGTGAAGACGGCAAAAGCTTAGGGTTAGCATACTAGATCCTCGGGTCAAGCCCGAGGATGACAGATAAAATATGCTACTCTCCGACTTCGATTTCAAATTACCATCAGAGCTTATTGCTCAATTTCCACTGCCAAAACGTAGCTCTAGCCGCTTGCTTTGTCTTAATAAAAAAACCGGGAAAGTTTCTCACCACTATTTTAAAGAGCTTCCTAATCTACTTGAGCCACAAGATTTGCTGGTTTTAAATAATACTAAAGTCATCCCTGCCCGCTTGCGTGCCAATAAACCCACTGGAGGCAAAGTAGAAATATTAATCGAACGCGTTTTAGACAATAACAAACTTAGCGCACAAACAAAAACCAGTAAATCATTAAAAATTGGCGAAAAATTAATTTTAACTGATGATACTTGGTTTGAAGTTACAGACCGCAAAGATAATTTATTTGAACTTCTTTTGCTCTCACCTGACTCGCTAGACATCATTATGAAAAAATTTGGGCAAATGCCCTTACCGCCGTACATTAAACGCGAAGCTAACGCAAGCGACCAAAACAACTATCAAACTATCTACGCCGAGCATTCAGGAGCAGTTGCAGCACCCACGGCTGGTTTACACTTTGATCAAGAATTAATAGAAAATCTACATAAGAAAAATATTCAAACTGCATTTGTCACTCTTCATGTTGGCCTTGGAACTTTTCAACCAGTCCGCACAGAAAAAATTGCAGATCACAAAATACATCATGAATATATTGATGTTCCAAAAATAATTTGCGATCAAATTATGGCCACTAAAAAAAATAACAAAAAAATTATTGCAGTTGGCACCACCACTGTCCGCGCGCTAGAAACAGCCAGTCAACCAGGTGAAATAAAACCTTATCAAGGAGATACCAACATTTTTATTTATCCAGGATATAATTTTTGTTGCGCTGATGTTTTGATTACTAATTTTCACTTACCAAAAACCAGTTTGCTTATGCTAGTTTGTGCCTTTGCTGGTTATGAAAACACCATGAACGCCTATCAAGAGGCGATTAAACATAAGTATCGCTTTTATAGTTATGGTGATGCGATGATGGTGGTTTAATATTTCCAAAACCATCAAAAATTTAGTACAATGCGCTATGCAAAAAAATCCCATGACCGTCCAAGGAATGAACTCTTTACGCAAAGAGTTGGAAAAACTTAAAACTCACGATCGCCCACAAATTGCTAAAGCCATCGGCGAGGCACGCGCTCATGGAGATTTACGCGAAAACGCCGAATATCATGCCGCTAAAGAAAACCAAGGATTTATCGAAGCACGTATTCGTGATATCGAAAATAAACTGGGAAACGCTAATATCATTGACGTCGCTAAATTACCCCATAACAATATTGTAGTATTCGGCACTACCGTTCATGTATTAAACCTAGATACCAACGTTGAAAGCGTCTACCGATTGGTTGGTGATGATGAAGCAGATATTAAGCTTGGAAAAATCTCTATCAATTCTCCAATCGCCCGCTCTCTTGTCGGTAAAAGAGTTGGCGACAGCACTGTAGCTACCACCCCCGCTGGCATCCTTGAGCTTGAAATCACTAAGATTGAATATATCTAGACAGTTCTGTAAGTAAATTATTTTGCGTCTCAGTTAAATTCCTAGTTTGGCGTAAATTTTCTATTTCAGCTAAAGCTGCTTTGGGAGTTAAACGCATTTCATTTTTATAATTAATTAGAACTTCCCCGGATTTTATTTTACTTAAATAATCACTAAATTCTTCATATAAAGCCTTTTCTTTCATCAAAATATCTAGGTAATTTCTCCCTAAAACTCTTATCGCTTGTGTGCGCAAATTTGCTGCAGAAAATCTATCAACCAAAGTGATTTTCTCTTGTGGCTGTGCAACATGAAAGTTATTACACTTTAATTGTTCATGCTCCTTGATGAATCCAATTTGATAAAGCGCGGCATCAACATCAATATTAGGCACATCAGGATATTTATATTCTTTATGATATTCGACAATCTCTGAAAAAAGCTGTTGGTTTTTTTGCAACCAAGCTACATTCTCTGCCATTAACGCAAGCCTATCGCTATTTAAATATGAACTAAAATGCTCTGTTAATGGCAGTAATATTGGAGGCTCGCCAAATCGTTTACGCTTAATAAAAGTTGTTGTGGCAATATTATCTAAAGTAACTTGAGATAATGAAAATAAATCTAGCGGTAACCACAAACTTTGATTTTTGTAATGATGGTGTGTTCCCAAACCAACTACCTGACATTGATAAAATCTAGCCGCCCCTAAACCACTATCAACTAACAATGCTTGTTGATAATTACCATCAATAAAACTCAACTTATTTGTCCGTGCTAAATCAACCTTTTTATCAAAGCATCCACATAAGTATTCCCACATCAGTTGCTCTTTTTTCAATAAACGCGCAAGTTTAAGTGTGGCTTCAACATCATGCATTGCTTCATGGGCGTCACCATCAGCCAGTTCGTTATGTGCGCTCAAATGTTCTAGTTTTAAAGAGATAGCATCACTAATCTTAGGCCAAATAACAGCATTAGTTTTAAATAAATAATACATAACTGTCATTGGATATATATCCATACGACCACAGTTATTAGCAAACTGGTGTGTATATGGGGTTAATAAATTACGATAAAAAGAAAATCGCAAAAACTCATCATCAAAACCTAAACTGTTATACCCTACCGTGATGGTTCCTGGAGTGTTAAATAAACGATGAATCTCACACATCGCTTCATATTCATTGATACCATGTTGAATTTTTTCTAAACTTAATTGATGCACTAAAACCGCAGTTGGAGAAGGAATGGTATCTGGATTTAATTTTATAAAAATTTCATAGCGTTCAAGTTCATTTAAATCTAAATCAGTGCGAATTGCAGCAAATTGCAATACTTGGTCGAAACATTTGTTCAGACCCGTGGTTTCGATGTCGTAGAAAAGATAGGAATTTCGCATAATGCTCCGAAAATTAAAGATTATTCGCCATGGTAGCCGCAAGCCCCGTTTAGAAACATAACGGGGTAAACTTTAGCTTGCGCTTCCATAAAACGCAGACTAAAGCTTGCCCCGTTATGTTTCTAAACGGGGTCTGTGGCTACCGCATACCACCGCAACC
>MGXJ01000060.1:31548-33510 GCA_001801345.1 Gammaproteobacteria bacterium RBG_16_37_9
ATAAGCATTCACCACGAAACAAACCCCAACACTTCATAAACCCGTTTAAGCGTCGGTTGGGAAAGCTCTACCGCACGTTTTGCACAACGCTTTAAAACTGAATCCAAATAAGTTTGATCGTTACGTAATTCTTTATAACGCACTTGCACTGGACGTAAAAACTCAATTAACCTCTCAGCGACTGCGCTTTTTAATTTACCATAACCCTGCCCTTGCATTTCAGAAACAAGATTATCAACTGATTCGTTGGTAACTGCTGCCAAAATAGTTAATAAATTGGTTACGCCTGGTTTATTTTTAATATCAAAATAAATATCTTTACCTGAATCAGTTACTGCCCTCTTAAGTTTATTAGCAATAACATCCGGCGTATCAAGTAAAAATATGGTAGCGTTAGAATCATCATCAGACTTCGACATTTTTTTTGTCGGCTCTTGTAGCGACATAATACGCGCTCCCAAAGGCGGGTGATAAACTTCTGGCACAGTGAAAACTTCACCATAAAGATTATTGAATCGTAATGCTATATCGCGGGCAATTTCTACATGTTGCTTTTGATCTGCACCAACAGGCACCAAACAAGTTTGATAAATCAAAATATCTGCTGCCATCAATACCGGATATGTAAACAACCCCACATTAATATTATCTTTGTTTTTTTCTGATTTGTCTTTAAATTGCGTCATGCGGTTAAGTTCACCAACATAAGCATAGCAATTTAAAACCCAAGCAAGTTGTGAATGCGCTGGCACATGAGATTGCAAAAAAATGGTATTTTTTTCAGGATCAAGACCAACGGCCAAATACACAGCAAGCGCATCATAACAATTTTGATGAAACTCTTTAGGGTCTTGGCGCGCGGTGATTGTGTGCAGATCTACTAGTGAAAACAAACAATCATATTTCCCCTGTAAATCAACCCAGTTCTTAAGAGCACCGATATAGTTACCTAGCGTCAGGTTGCCGGATGGTTGGATGCCACTAAATAACACTAATTTTTTTCCTGTTATCTTCATAATCTATTTCTCAGCAAGGTATTGCTGAATAAAATCATTAATAGTATTCCAATACTCTTCACCAGAAGCTATTACTATATCATTATGACCAGCATTCTTCACTGAATAAAACTGCTTCGAGACTTTTGCCGCATCATAAAGTTTTTGGCCATGCCAATAAGGTATAACATTATCAGCTGTGCCATGAATCATAAGTAGTGGCGATTTAAGCACCCCGATTTTTTTAAGATTATCAAATTTATCAAATGGCAATAAAGGAATACGCGTTATAACTCTAAAAGCCGCAACAAAAGCTCCTTGCAAAATCACCGCAGCAACCGGTTTACGCACAGCTAAATCTAAAGCAACTGCTGCCCCAACAGAATGCCCATAAGAAATAATATTCTCTGGAGCAATACGTAATACTTTGGTTAAATAATCATAAGCAGCATCAACATCGAGATAGGTATTATGCTCTGTTGGTTTACCACTACTCAAACCATAACCATGATAGTCATATGCAAAAACAGAAAGACCATGCTTATACATCTGCTGAAAAAATGGGATCATGTAACCGATATCTTCCGCATTCCCATGACTAACAAGTAAAGTATACTTAGCATTTTTATTCGGTAAATAATAAGCAAAAATACTTTCGCCATCAGCGGTCATGACTTTAATAAATCCATGTGAATCCTTATAACCAGATCGCGGTGGAAAAAAGATCATATGATCTGAAACAAAATAGGCAAACAAAACCAATAGAACATATCCAATGACGATATTAATTATAATTAATTTCATACATTAACTAATCTCTATAATTAGATGAAAAATAACAATTTCATGCAAAGGATGTTATCTCCAATCTTCTAATTCCTGCTGCACATAAACCTCATTCAATTGTTGGGTTACTCTAACAAAAGTCGTGCATTTAGAAAGCTCTTTTAATCTTTTTGCACCAACA
>MGXJ01000060.1:33577-34919 GCA_001801345.1 Gammaproteobacteria bacterium RBG_16_37_9
GAACATTAACTGATTTACCTTCACTTGCACGATAATCAGCAACACCACCGGCATATTTATTCATAGCTTCTGCTGAAGCCATCCCATAAAAACGCTTATATCTTTTGTTATTTTCAGTAAAAATCTCTCCGGCACACTCATCATGACCTGCAAACATACCGCCAAGCATTACAAAATCTGCACCAGCAGCAAAAGCTTTAACGATATCACCAGGAACTGTGCAACCTCCATCAGCACACACATGACCATGCAAACCATGAGCGGCATCTGCGCACTCGATTATCGCCGATAACTGTGGATAACCAACTCCGGTTTTTTTACGGGTAACACACACTGAACCTGGACCAATACCAACCTTAACAATATCAGCTCCAGAAAGTAACAACTCCTCAGTCATTTCACCAGTTACAACATTACCCGCCATAATAACTTTATCCGGAAAAGCTGCTCGCACTTTTTTTAGAGCATCAACAAAATGCTGTGAGTAACCATTAGCTATATCCAAACAAATCATTGAACATTCGACTACTTTTAAAATTTCACTTAAATTTTTAAAATCTGCATCACTGCTGCCGGCAGTGATAAAAACATATTTTTGAAAATCATGGCGCTTGGCAGCAAAATTTTGCCAATCTTTAACAGTTACAAATTTGCTAATTGCAGTTAATAACTGATGTTTGGCTAAAACCTCAGCCATAGCGAAGGTTCCTGTGTGATCTATATTAGATGCGATAATAGGAATACCCTGCCATTCATGCTCGGTATGCAAAAATTTAAATTTGCGCCTAATATCAACATCAGCTCTAGAGCGCAAAGTGCTGCGCTTTGGGCGAATTAGCACGTCTTTAAAATCTAGCTTAAGATCTTCTTCAATACGCATGTAATAATCCTCAATAAAACAGTCCCATAAATATACCCTAACCCTATAATTTGCTCCAACAAAATTCTTCTTAGATCAATTTTTGACTTCGCCGGGGTATAACCCAGGCTTGCCCAGGGGGGAGAGCTGCGCCACTCCCCCCTGGTAACCCCCCATTGCTTGGTCCTCGCAGATTACTGCGAGGAAATCTTTTTTATTTTCATTTTAATTGTATAATGCCATTAATGTCAGCAAAAACTTTAAAAGAAACAATAAACCAAGAGTATAAATATGGTTTTGTCACCGATATTACAAGCGAAGAACTGCCAGCTGGTTTAAACGAAGATATAATCAGACTCATTTCTACCAAAAAAAATGAACCTGAGTTTATGCTATCCTGGCGACTCAACGCTTATCGAAAGTGGCAACAAATGTCAGAACCACATTGGGCTAAACTCAAATATAAAAATATTAATTATCAAG
>MGXJ01000060.1:35176-35287 GCA_001801345.1 Gammaproteobacteria bacterium RBG_16_37_9
TAGGAACTGTCGTTCCATACAACGATAATTTTTTTGCCACTTTAAATTCTGCTGTATTTAGCGATGGCTCGTTTGTTTATATTCCTAAGGGCGTGCGCTGCCCCATGGAAC
>MGXJ01000060.1:35398-45902 GCA_001801345.1 Gammaproteobacteria bacterium RBG_16_37_9
TGCGTGATGAAAACCAGCTGCATGCTGCAGTAGTAGAATTAGTTGCACTTGACAATGCCCAAATAAAATATTCAACTGTCCAAAATTGGTATCCTGGTGATAAAAAAGGCAAAGGCGGTATTTATAATTTTGTTACCAAAAGAGGAGAATGTCGCGGAGTTAATTCAAAAATTTCCTGGACCCAAGTTGAAACCGGTTCTGCTATTACTTGGAAATATCCAAGCACAATTTTACGCGGAAATAATTCAGCTAGCGAATTTTACTCAGTAGCATTATCAAATAATCTACAACAAGCAGATACCGGCACCAAAATGATCCATATCGGAAAAAACACTAAAAGCGTAATTATTGCCAAAGGAATTGCAGCTGGTTTTGGGCAAAACACCTATCGCGGACTAGTAAAAATACTGCCTTCAGCACAAAATGCTCGCAATCATACTCAATGCGATTCACTACTTTTAGGTGATAAGTGTGGCGCCCACACCTTCCCTAAAATTTCGGTAAAAAATAAAACTGCTGTTGTCGAACATGAAGCTTCGGTCACTAAAATCAGCGAAGATCAATTATTTTATTGTCGCCAACGCAACATCAAAAAAGAAGATGCAATCTCAATGATAGTAAACGGCTTTTGTCGCTTGGTATTTCAAAAATTACCAATGGAATTTGCGGTAGAAGCGTATAAATTAATAGGGGTTAGTTTAGAGGGTATCGAACATGCTGAAGATTAAAAATTTACATGCAAAAGTAGACGGCAAAGAGATTCTTCGCGGCATTAATCTTGAAATTAATCCAGGCGAAATTCATGCTATCATGGGCCCAAATGGCTCAGGTAAAAGCACTTTAGCAAACATTCTAGTTGGCAAAGAAAGTTTTGAAATTATCTCTGGCTCTGTAGAATTTCTAGGTAAAAATTTATTAACTATGCTACCAGAAGAACGCGCTAATTTAGGTTTATTCCTAGCTTTTCAATATCCGACTGAAATCGCTGGCGTAAATAATATGTTTTTTTTAAAGACCGCTCTTAACAATTTACGCAAGCAACGAGGGCAAAATGAACTAGATGCTATAGATTTTATAAATTTAGTAAAAGCTAAATGCAAAACCATAGAAATCGACGAAGACTTTTTGCAACGCCCGGTCAATTTTGGTTTTTCCGGTGGGGAAAAAAAACGTAATGAAATTTTACAAATGCTTCTCCTTGAACCAACGTTAGCTATATTAGATGAACCAGATTCAGGACTAGACATTGATGCTTTACAAATCGTCGCCAAAGGAATTAACGCCTTCCGCTCCCCTGCAAGATCAATTATCTTAGTTACTCACTACCAACGCCTACTAAATTATGTTATTCCAGATTACATTCATATTTTATATAATGGCGAAATTATAAAATCCGGCGGCAAAGAATTAGCCCATGAACTAGAACAAAAAGGATATAATTGGATTGAAACACGGTAGCCGCAAGCTGGTAGCCGCAGACTTTAGTCTGCGTTTTCGAGCAACGCAAGCTAAAGTTTACCCCGTTATGTTTCTAAACGGGGCTTGCGGCTACCACTTAATTGATAGATATTTTATTTAAAAAATTTGGCAATGGAACAACATAACACCACTCCACCTCATACTCCCGGGATGCAGCAATACTTAAAAATTAAAGCTGAACATCCCAACATGCTGCTTTTTTACCGCATGGGAGATTTTTATGAATTATTCTATGAAGACGCCCATAAAGCTGCAAAATTACTATCAATTACACTAACCTCGCGCGGCCAATCAAATGGCAAACCCATCCCAATGGCCGGCATACCATATCACGCTGCTGAATCTTATTTGGCTAAATTAGTTAAACTAGGAGAATCAATAGCGATTTGTGAACAAATCGGCGACCCTGCAACATCCAAAGGCCCGGTCGATCGCAAAGTAGTCCGCATTATTACACCGGGAACAGTTACTGACGAAGCATTACTAGAAGAAAAACAAGATAATTTATTAGTTGCTGTTCACTGCGCCGGCCAAAACCAAAAATGCAATAAGATAGGCCTCGCATCATTAGATCTAACCAGTGGTAAGTTAACTATTTCACAAGTTACAAATATAGAAGCACTACTAGGAGAACTCGAACGATTAAAACCAGTAGAATTACTAATCAGCGAAGAATCTCCATATCTTAAATTATTAAATTTACCAGGATTAAGGCGTCGACCACCATGGGAATTTGAACATGCTCAAGCCATGCGTTTATTAACTCAACAATTTAAAACTCAGGATCTGGGCGGTTTTGGTTGTGAAGATCTACCAATAGCGATTGCTGCTTGTGGTTGTCTTTTACAATACGTTAAAGATACTCAACGAACAGCATTGCCACATATTTTAGGGTTAAATATCGAACGACGCGAAGACAGCGTAATTCTCGATGCAACCACCCAACGCAACTTAGAACTAGTAAATAATTTACAAGGTGGAACGAACAATACTCTTGCTGACATCCTTGATCAAACAGCTACCTCTATGGGTAGCAGATTATTACGTCGCTGGTTAAAACGCCCTTTGTATAATCAGGAAGTTTTGTTTGAACGCCAAGAAGCTATCAGCGATCTACAAGCAACTCAAGTTATCAATGAGCTCTACTCCACCTTACGCAACATTGGCGATATTGAACGAATTCTTGCGCGTATTGCTTTGAAATCCGCTCGTCCTCGTGATCTAGTGCAATTGCGTTATGCTTTATTTTTATTGCCAAAAATTCACGAACATCTTGCACCATGCACTTCAACAAAAATAAAAGAATTGCAAAAAAAGATGGGTGAATTTCCCGAGCTTTTTAATTTGCTCAATAATGCAATAGTTGAAAACCCTCCTGTAATAATTCGCGATGGTGGAGTAATTGCAGCTGGCTACCATAAGGAACTCGATGAAATAAGAAATTTGAGCAAGCATGCCGATCAATTTCTCATCAGTCTAGAAACTCAAGAAAAAGAACGCACCGGCATTACCACTTTAAAAGTAGGATATAACCGCATCCATGGCTACTACATAGAAATTAGCCGCATCCAAGCCACTCAAGCGCCAATAGAATATATTCGTCGTCAAACTCTAAAAAATGCTGAACGTTTTATCACGCCACAATTAAAAGAATTTGAAGATAAAATTCTCAGCAGTCGCAGTCGCGCTTTAACTCTAGAAAAAAGCATCTATGAAGAAATCCTAGAACAACTTTGTCAACATCTGCAACCATTACAAACTATGGCAACAGCATTGTCTGAATTAGATGTGCTAAATAATCTAGCCGAAAGAGCAACAACACTTAAATTGGTAAAACCAAAATTTACTAACAATGTAGGAATTCATATTGAAGCCGGACGACATTTAATAGTAGAACAATGTATTGAAGATCCTTTTGTGCCAAATGATACTGAGTTAAATAGCAACCATAGTTTATTAATTATCACCGGCCCAAATATGGGCGGGAAATCAACTTACATGCGGCAAGTAGCATTAATAACAATTCTTGCTTATATCGGCAGTTTTGTTCCAGCAAAAAAAGTGGTTATAGGACCAATTGATAGAATTTTTACTCGCATCGGAGCAGTGGATGATTTAGCTAGCGGCCGCTCAACTTTTATGGTTGAGATGACTGAGACTGCAAATATCCTAAATAATGCTACCTCACATAGTTTGGTGCTCATGGATGAAATTGGCCGTGGCACTAGCACTTTTGATGGCTTGTCTCTTGCTTGGGCAACTGCTAGTCACTTAGCTACTAAAATTCAAGCTTTAACTTTATTTGCTACTCATTACTTTGAACTCACTCATTTGCCAAAAATAATTCCCAATATCATCAACATTCATTTAGATGCAATCGAACATGAAGATAAAATTGTATTTCTACATGCTGTTAACGATGGCCCAGCAAATAAAAGTTATGGTCTACAAGTAGCGCAACTTGCAGGGATTCCAGCCAAAGTAATAAATGAAGCTAAACAAAAATTAAATCAACTTGAAAATTACTCTGAAGCAGCAGATTTTGCTTCTTCGAATAATTTTGAACAAAATTCGACACTAGATCAAAATCCTAAACAAAGCGAGCTCATTTTAAAATTGCAATCGATAGATCCTAACAATTTTACTCCAAAAGAAGCTTTGGAGTTATTGTTTAAATTGCATAATTCCTCCACTGAATAACAACAGACAAAAACCGTGTTTGTCATTCTCGGACAAGCCTTTTTTGTCATCCTCGGACAAGCGAAGCGCAGATCCGAGAATGTTATACTTTTTTTGTCATCCTCGGGCTTGACCCGAGGATCTTATAATTAATACTAGATTCTCGGGTCTTTGCCCGAGAATGACAGAATGGTGTAAAGATTCTCGGGTCAAGCCCGAGGATGACAACGCTGAAAATTATTTTAAAACATGTGTGGGGATCCATTAAAAGTAGAAGTCTCTATCTCAGGTTTGCTTGACAATTTTTCTTTTAATTCTTTATCAGAAATAACTGAGGCACTTATTCCCAACTTACGCAAACATACAATGGCATTTTGTAGCTTTGCTGGTGCAGTTTCATCATCGGTATTTTTACGATATGCCAGCAATGCCTTCTCAAAATTTTGAATCTTGGTAGCGGGGTTCCCAAAAAAATTGCCATGAATCTTTAATGTTCCTTCACTGAGCTTCTTAATAAGCGGATCAACTAACCCTGGAACTTCTTTAGCAACCATGTAAATATATTTTTCTTGCGCAATCTTACTAGCATCTTCAACAGAGATATCTAAACCCAGATCTTTCTTTAAGATAGCACAAATATCACCTGGAGACTTGGAAGCATCGATTTTTCTAAGTGTTTCTTCAAGATTTTCTTTGGTTACATTTAGTGAAAAAGATATACCGCTTTTTTTGATTGCTTCAAGCAATAGTGCGTGCCTGGGCTTACTGACGCGGACTTGTTCTTCTAGAGCTCTAATTTTTGCGGCACCAACCCTAATTTTTAATTCTATTGCTGTCCAGTTTTTCGTGACAATTTCAAATTCTTCCTTGGTTAAATTTTTTTTCAAGTCTTCTTTAAGAGTTGTCCATATATCTTTCTCTTCCAACAACTCTCTAAAACTATTAAGCTGGAGGGCTGCATTGAGCAACTCTAGTCTTCGTGCCTCCAAAATAGCAGGCGTTTTTCCTAATCTCTTGTCACAAACAGAACTGGCGAGTGTGCTTACAGCCCGCTCACGCAAATCCTGTGGAATAAAAATTAACTTTAGCCACTCGATTTGTGTCTGTTTTTGAAATTCTTCGTTCTTTTTAAGGGATGAATACCTTCGCGCCTCATCTTCACTATACATCTTTGGCACTTTTTCAGGAGTAAACTTTTTTGCAAAAACACCTCTAAATGTATTACTTGATGTAGGCCAATACCAACATTTAAAATCTGGAAAATCTCTTAATCTTTGAGGGTTAATACTCCAATCATAACATTTTTTATCTTGGCCAAAAATTCCGCTTAAACTCTTGTCATAATCCAACGAAGCAACGCCTAATTTCCCATCTTTATAACTAATACCAAAATTATCTTTGTGCCGATCCCAATCCTGAAAATAAAAAGCACTGCAAAGAGCTTTTGACATGATGTTAGAAATCGCTTCAATATTTACCGATTTTCTTTCTGTATCAATCAACTGCAATCTTTCTATTTCAGTATAAGAACCTAAAAGGTTTTTCTTCTCTTGGAGTTGTGTTTGAAGTGCTTTTGCCTTTTCAGGCTCTTCTCCGACCGGTCCCTCCTTAATTTCTTCAATACTTCTCTCCAGACTTTCAATGACCTTTCTTAATTCTGAAATCCTTTCAGATATCCTTTTGTAAGGATCGGGGTCTTGAGCTAAATCCGACAACTGGCGCATTGATATAAAACCAGGGATCGCCTCTACATACATCCCCTTAATTGATGATCCTTCTACAACTGTTTTTCCATGAGAAGTACAAGAACTACCTAATACATATCGGTAAAATTCAGCAGCAACAATTTCTAGTTGTGCCACATCAGGCTTGGTTCTTTTAAAAAAAACTAACCCTCTGCTATCTTTTTGCCTTGCTTTTAGTGTTACATTAGCAGATGCAACTGTGGTTTTGCCTTCCTCAATAACTAGTTGGTCTATAGTAACAACTGTTTTGGGCAATTTTTTCGGTTGTACTACAACACCAAAGTCCTGTTTCGACGCCCGTTTATGAAAATCATAAGTTGCTTGTAGTAACTGTTCTAAATAGAAAAATACCTGTTCGACATCTATAACTTTTTTTTCTTTGTAATCACGTAATAACTTTGTAAAAACCTGCTCTTTATTTTCAATATAATCAATACTTGCTTGTTGTTCTTGGGATTTAGTTTTAGCCATTCCTTCTAAACAAGCGGTTGTTATTGACTTCAATAAGATATCTAAATCAGGCAAGTGTTTTATCTCTGGCACCATAAAAACTCCTTTTATTAGTTAGTTACGTATAACACTTAAAATCAACGCACATTTTATCTCATTAAACAGATAAATACAGCCCTAGATTAAAGTAGCAACAACAAATAAAAACTATACATATACTAGAAAAAATTTGCTGTCAGTGCCAAATTTAGTTAGAATCCGTTTGCCTTTTGCTGGTCCTTTTACAACGATATTTTGCCAACCCCGCCAGGTCTGGAAAGAAGCAACGGTAACAAAAGATTCGGGTGAAAAGTAAACTAGCAAGAGGCTTCATACTGGCTGTCCTACATTTATCACATTAGATTAACTTCCTTCTTCCTTCGTGCCGTTAACCAATTATATTGCATCACGCGTAACAATAGTAGTAAAATGAACCCCGTTTATGGATGAAAAATGCATTATTTCTCAATAATATAATTAAATTATATGCTAAAAGAAAAACAGCCATTAATTGAGGAACTGACTTGGCAAGATGTTAGGGATGCAGTCGCTAACAGTTGTAAAGATCTAGCGAATATTATAGACGATATATCTCCCAGCAAAGAACATACGGTTTTTAAGGTCCGCTATCCCTTTGGGATGAAAATATCTGATAAAACCTCACTTTATTTACCAACAAGTCTAAACACATCTATATTGGCAACAGATTATGAAAATGACAATAATATAAAAAATAAGATAACGTATAATTTATTACCTCTTGGCATCATCGTCAAAAACACCATAGAGTTTTTTTTTGATATTCACAGAAAAGTTTTTTCACTCGCTACTTTTGGCAAAGGCCTGGGAATAGGCATTTGGGAGTACTATGGATGGTCAACCCCTTATAGCATTACTTCTGGAGCACGTTCCCTGTATATGCTGCCTAAAATCAGTGAAGCACTATCACATAAACAACTCAAAAAAAAGTTTGACGTAATACAAGCTCCCCCTAAACACCTATATGACCATTGGCAAGTATTTACTCAAATAGCCAACAGCAATGAAGTATCTACCAAATGGTTTTGCGAGGTCATATTTCTATCAGCAAAATGGGCAGAATCGATAAAAAAAGACCCAGCTTGGCTAAAATTAGCTTTTTATGTTAGCCAAAAAGGATGGCAACACTCTGGATATGAACGCAAAAAAGCATCTTTAGACATAGTGTGGGAAGTATTTGTTAGATCCCTAAGCAATAATGATCTAAAATTTGATCCGTATGTCGTTGATACTTTAAAACATATTTTATATATAAGTGTCGGCGCTATACCTGCCAGCGGCCCATCCATAGGAGAAGACGAAGTTGGGCCATTGAAAAATATACAAAAAATTTATGAAGATCCTAGCGGGTATGGATTAGAAGAATACATCGCTACAATTATGCAACCAGAATATTTTTCAATTACCAAAACAACTCCTGTTTACTACTCCTTACAACTCCCAACATTACTAGAGTCTTTACCTAGAACGAAAAAAGTCACTAGCGTTATCGACAATGTGCGCGAATTAAGCGAGTTACTTAATTGTTTTTTAAGTAATAATACGGATCTTTGGTCGAAATTAATAATGGGCGATACCCTGCTCAACGATATTCTTAGCAATTTACAAGTTGATTATTTTCATGGAGATATGTTTGCATACGGTGACATAATTAAATCTAGTTTAAAGATGCCAGAATTAGACTCGAGATTAAAATATAGCCCAACAGGTGACAAAAAAAAGATTTTTGCTAGCAATAGTTCTTTTTTAAGAGGATGCGTAAGAATTGCCTCTAAAAAAGTAGCAACTTGATTTTAAATGATTTTTAGTAAGATATTAGATCACATCGATTGAAACAAGTGTGCCGTTAGTTTTAAAGCCGTGCCGCACACATCCATGCGCACAAACACGCTAAAACTAACGACGACGCTTGGGAATACCACGACATCCTGCGCGGTAACACTCCCACAATAAACCTTCAGATCAATAGCGCTAATTCAAAAATTATATTATACTGCTTACTAATTCAGTGCCGCTATTGGCTGCCAAGAATTCGTCTACTTCTTCATGTTTCTTCTGTAACTATTCTGAATCCTTAACATTTACTTAAGGCATATTTAAACTCATCCAATAATGAAAAGATATTACCTATTTTATATCGGTTATTTACTATATAAAATAATCTTAAGAAATCATTATATTAATTTAGAAGAAAGATACAATAATCGTTAATAATAGCTAATTATCTATACTGTAATTTATATATGAAAAATTATATGCATAAAAATATTAAAATACAATATGTTGCGTTAATAATGATTGGTTTCTGCTAAAAATTTTTGAGGAGCAACAGGCTAAAAAATACATGATTAATTAATATTTTTTGTAATTTTATTATAAAAATTTGCTGGAAACATCCAATGAAATACACAAAAAAGTCTAAAATTAGACTAAAAATGCTATTATTTTTTTAAATAAAGGGGGTGTTGCAAATTGAAAATTTTGGAATGAATTTTCCCTTTCTCGAGAATCCTCGCGCTCTTCTACTGTCATCATTCGTGTCAAGCGTCCTCTGGCAAAGACCAGAGGAATGCAGGCTCTCGCGCTTAACGCGAGGATCTTCACACCATCTTGTCATTCTCGGGCAAAGACCCGAGAATCTAGCATTAATAATAAGATCCTCGGGTCAAGCCCGAGGATGACAAAAAAAGTATAGCATTCTCGGATCTGCGCTTTGCTTGTCCGAGGGTGACAAAAAAAGTATAACATTCTCAGATCTGCGCTTTGCTTGTCCGAGGATGATAAAAAAAGTATAACATTCTCAGATTTGCGCTTTGCTTGTCCGAGGATGACAAGCAAAAAATGCACGAGAGCCTGCCTTCGTGTTTAACACAAGGGGCGACACAATAAAAAGATGGTTTAAGCCTTTCCGCCGCATCCCAACACATTAATCAACTTATGGCGCACCACTTGCTTAATCGCATCACGAGCTAAAGTTAAATATTTGCGTGGGTCAAAATTTGCCGGGTCTTCAGCAAGGCTTTTTCTGATCATGGCGGTCATGGCAAGTCTCAAATCAGAATCAATATTAATTTTACATACAGCCATAGACGCGGCTTTTCTTAACATATCTTCTGGAACACCTTTGGCTCCAGGCATTTTACCACCAAACTTGTTTATAATTTCTACATATTCTGGCAAAACAGATGATGCTCCATGGAGCACTATGGGGAAATTTGGAAGTCTACGGCCAACCTCCTCTAAAATATCAAATCTTAATTTCGGTTCAGTTTTAAATTTATATGCGCCATGACTAGTGCCGATGGCAATGGCAAGAGAATCAACCTTAGTTTTTGCAACAAATTCTTCTGCTTCAGCCGGATCTGTATAAAATGCTTTATCTTCGGATACTTTTATTTCATCTTCAACCCCAGCTAATCTTCCAAGCTCAGCTTCAACAGTTACATTACGAGGATGTGCATACTCAACAACTTTTCGAGCTAATTCAATGTTGTCTTGAAAAGATAAATGCGAACCATCGATCATAACTGAAGTAAACCCGCCATCGATACAAGATTTACAAAGCTCAAATGAATCTCCATGGTCTAAGTGCAAGCAAATAGGCAAGTTTGTTTCGATTATCGCGGCTTCGACAAGCTTCATTAAATAGGTGTGACTGGCGTATTTTCTGGCGCCGGATGATACTTGAAGGATTAAAGGGGATTTTTCTTCTTTGGCAGCTTCGGTAATCCCTTGAATAATCTCCATATTATTAACATTAAAGGCTCCTATCGCATATCCTTCTGCATAGGCTCTTTTAAACATTTCTTTGGTAGATACTAGTGGCATTTGAATTCTCCTCCTTACTTAATAGTTATTAGTCTTGCTTTTTAAAGCTAGCCCTATGGAGGCATTCTAACAAAAAAACTTTGGATTGCACAATTTAATGAGGGTTCGTTACAAACAGAAGAAAGTGGGATCGAAGAAAAAGGGTCAGATCTCTCTAGTCAACACCACTACATAGATCAGCAATTCTCAATGAATATAAGAACCGCATAGAGTAAGGAGTTGCAGGCAAGTAAAAAGATATTTTT
>MGXJ01000061.1:0-8831 GCA_001801345.1 Gammaproteobacteria bacterium RBG_16_37_9
GCTTGCATTCCTCGGGTCTTTGCCCGAGGACGCTTGACACGAATGATGACATTCCTTCTTTTGTTATCATCTGGCGAAGCCCGACTCTCGAAGCAATGAGCGGTTTTGTAGAACTTCATATTTTACGTTTTGCATAGGCTCTATTTAATAACCCCATTTTCTATATGAAATATTTTTTTCTTATCTGTGTGGGTAATAAAAATATTTTCAAAATCTTGGGATAATCCAGTTATGAATAATTGGGAATCTTGTAAATCTGATAATGTGTTTGCTAATAAAGTGCATTTTTGTAAATCTAGCTCAGCTAATAGATCATCTACCAAATAGATACATTTTTTGTTAGTAAGTTTGTTGAGTAGCATTCCTTGAGCAATTTTTAATCCATAAAGCAGCAATTTTTGTTGTCCTCGAGACAAAGCATCTTTTGCAGGAATTTTTTCAACCATCAGCTCTAAATCGGCGCGTTGTGGGCCAATAGCGGTGTATCCAAATTGTAAATCTTTTTTTAAATTGTTGGCTAAAATCGCCTCTAAATCAAAATTTAGATCCCATCCAGCAAAATAAGATATGTTAATTGATAAATCTGGTAGAAGTTTTTGTAAAACATCTTTGGCAATTGGGACAAGACTCTCTATGTATTGCTTTCTGTATTGGTGTAGCTCGAAACCAAGGTGTGCCAGGTCTTTGTCCCAGACTTTTATGTGGTCTATCGGCGATTTTGTGCGTATAGCAACATTACGCTGTTTTAGTATTCTTTCGACTTTATGCCATAAAGATAAAAAAAATTGTTCCACGTGAAACAATCCCCAATCTATAAACTGTCTACGTGGTTTTGGACCTTCATAGAGCAAAAAATAACTGTTGTGATTTAAAAGTTGTAGTGGTATTAACTTAGTTAACTCAATATTTGAAGAAATCTCTTTACCGGCCATTTTAATTTGCTTGCCAGTCGTAATGGATCTGGTTATTCCAACTGGAACAATATTATTTTTTTGCTGAATTTTCCCGAAAAGAGAAAAACTATCTGATTTATATTTGATTATTCTGCGAAGAATATGACTACGAAAAGACCGACCAAGGGCTAAATAATAAATAGCTTCTAAAAGACTGGTTTTTCCCGAACCATTTTTGCCATAAAAAATATTACAATTATTATTGAAGTCTAGTTGAGTTTGACTAAGATTGCGAAAATTATCTATATTAAAAGAAGATAAAAGCATAAAATACATTATAAAACAATGAGTTGTGATATTATAAAAAGAGCAATGGAAGCTTATTGCCTGATCGGCATAAGAACATATAAACAATTTGGATTGCCATTAACTTCTTCGATTACAATGCCGCTATCCCCAGTTTTGAAGAAGATATTAATTTTTTCAGTTTCAATGGCATTCAAAATATCCACAAAATAGCCAATATTTAGAATAATATCTACGTTTTCATTTTTATAGTCGACAGTTAGTTCTTCAATAGCTTCTTCTTGATCTGGGTTATTGGTGGTCAATACCAAAGTATCATTGCGCAATTTAAAATTGACACTGCGAAATAATTCATTAGATAAAATCCCTACACGGGTTAAAGCTTGTTTAAGTTCGTTGCAATCTAGCTCTACTTTTTTGTCCCCTCTTTTTGGAATTATTTTGTTATAATTCGGGAACTTACCACTAATTAATTTAGAAATTAAAATAAAATTACTGCCTTTAATTCTAACAAAATTGTTATTAAAACTTACAGAAACTTCTTCATCTGGATTTTCTAATAATCGCATCAGCTCAAAAACGCATTTGCGTGGAATAATTACTTGAGCAAATGAACTATCGACGACAGGAGATTCAATGCTGTGCACCGCCAAACGATGGCCGTCGGTTGCTAGTGTTTGAATCGAGCCATCTTTTACTTCAAACAATAAGCCATTTAAATATTGGCGAACATCTTGTTGGGGAATAGCAAAAGAGGTTTTTTCAATTAATTCACGTAGTGTTTTTTGTTTTAATTCAAAATTCATTACAGCTTTTTGTTCTGGCACACACGGAAAATCTTTTGTCGATAAAGAAGTCATAACGAAGCGACTGCGGCCACAGGCTACGGTTATGCGACCATTGTTTTCTGTTAGTTCAATGGTGCTGTTTTCAGGAAGAGTGCGACAGATATCTAAGAATTTTTTTCCTGGCACGGTAATTTGCGCAGGATTTTTTACCGCGTGATCTGTATTAACTAAACCATGTAACTCAACTTCAAGGTCTGTTCCAATAAAAGTTAAAAGTTTCCCATGAGCAGTTAGCAGGATATGGGATAAAATAGGCATTGTTTGTCTACGTTCAACTACGCCAGTGGCTAGTTGTAATGGTTTGAGCAGAGATTCTCTTTTTATTGAAAATTTCATCATAAGTAATTCTTCCTACTGCGATTCTATAACAATTTTTTAATAAAAGCAGCTGGTTTTTTGATTCGAACTGACATGGACGCCACTCTGAGCGAAGTGAGGGATGACGATGACAATTTTTTAAGTCATACAAATATCGTCAGATTTTATTTTTATGATTTTTGCATTTTTAAAGCGAAAGCACTTGCCGTAAACTATCTTCTAGTGTTTCTAAGTCTCCTAAGGTAAGTTGCCCGGCTGGTTTAACCAAACGGCTTTTATCTACAGTTCTGATTTGATCACAAACTGCTGTAACTGCTCTATCTAAACAATGAACAACAACTACGATAGGAGGTCTTGCTTTGGCGGAAGTTGAAAAGGGCACAACGATAACTGTATGTCGTGCTTTGTTAATTGGCGTTGCACTCACAATTACACAAGGGCGTAGTTTTTTGATTTCTGCGCCTTTGGTAGGCTCTAAATCAACCCAATAAATATCGCCTCTATTCATATTTTGATTCCTTCAGCCCATCGCCTATAGTTGCATCCCATGCTTTCATTTCTTTGTTTAGTGCGTTATCTTTTTCTACTTCTAAAGCGCATGTATATAGGATTTTTTCACGTTGCTCGATCTCTTTTGCTATTAAGCAAGTGATGATTTTGCTGCGTTGCCGCGTTGGAATAACAACGCGCAACCGACAGGCTAAGTTGTCAGGAATAGAAATTAATATCTTTTGCATAGTAAGCCACCGTCTCTTAATATCGAATATAGTATATATTATATCTAATAAAAGACAATGTTTTTTGTAATGGTCAAGTCGACAAAATTCGAGTTAGGTTGCGGTAATCTTCTGCTAGATTAGCATTGGTTGTTGTGAGTGCTTTGATTGTGCGGCAGGCATGAATTACCGTGGTGTGATCTCTGCCGCCAAAAGTATCGCCAATTTCAGGCAAGCTGTGATTAGTTAATTCTTTGGAGAGAGTCATCGCAACTTGGCGTGGTCGCGCGACTGAACGGCTGCGGCGTTTTGAGAGTAAATCTGAGATTTTGATTTTGTAGTATTCGGCGACAGTTTTTTGAATATTTTCGATTGTAACTAATTTTGCTTGTAAGGCTAATAAATCTTTCAATGCTTCGCGAGCAAAATTTAAGGTAATAGGTTGGCCAGTAAAATGAGAATTTGCAATTACTCTTTTTAAAGCCCCTTCTAACTCACGGACATTGGATTGAATATGTTTGGCCATAAAAAAAGCCACTTCATTTGGCAAGACTATGCGCGAGCATTCAGCTTTGCTCATTAAAATCGCAACTCTGGTTTCAAGTTCTGGTGGTTCAATAGCAACAGTTAAACCCCAACCAAAACGAGATTTTAAACGTTCTTCTAGGCCAGAAAGTTCTTTGGGGTAGCGATCACAAGTTAAAACAATTTGTTGTTCTGCATCTAAAAGCGCATTAAAGGTATGGAAAAATTCTTCTTGTGAACGATCTTTTCCCGCGAAAAACTGGATATCGTCTATTAATAACGCATCTAAAGAACGATAAAATTTTTTGAATTCATTAATTGAGTTGCGTTGCAATGCTCTGACCATATCTGCTACAAATCGCTCAGAATGTAAATATAAAACGCTTGCCTTTGGTTTATGTTGCAAAAGCATATTGCCGATAGCATGCATTAAGTGAGTTTTACCAAGGCCAACTCCACCATAGATAAATAGAGGGTTATAAGCTTTTCCGCTATTTTGGGCGACTTGTAATGCTGCAGCTCGGGCTAGTTGGTTAGATTTTCCTTCTACAAAATTTTCGAAGGTAAAAGAGGGGTTTAAATAGCTGGTAGCTTTGATAGTTTTTACGGGAGTGCTTTTTTGTTTGGCAGTTTTGCTGAGCGCTTCCGATAAATGTTGAATACTGCCGATGGCTAGACGAACTTTAGCATTAGCGCAGCCTAAGGTTTTTAATAGATCAACAATTTTTGGAAGAAATTTTTCTTCAATGTGATCGCGTACAAAAGTATTAGGGGCGAGTAGAATTAACTCATTTCCTTCTGTTTCAGCTTGAATAGGCCTAATCCAAGTATTAAATTGCTTGGTTGTTAGCTCTTCTTGTAATTGTTCTAGGCATTGTTGCCAGTATGATAGTTCCACAAAGCCTCTTACTCTTTTTTGTCACCCTCGGACTTGATCCAATCTCTCATTAACTGTCATCCTCGGGCTTGACCCGAGGATGACATGTGTGTGCCCGAGAGCCTGCATTCCTCCGGTCTTTGCCGGAGAGCTTGCCCTCGTGCTTGACACGAGGGACGCTTGACACGAATGATGACATTCTTTTTAAATGCTTTCGCTATACACCGCGAATTTGGGAGCATTCTAACCGGATATCCAAAAGTTATCCACAAAACAAATTATATTTTATTTGTAATATAATCAACAGCTTCTGCAAGGCTGGCATATACAGAGACTCCAGCACTTTTTGCTGCTAGCAGGTCATCGTTTTTATTAGAAGTTTTAATAAATATTGCTGTTGCACCATAATTTTTTGCTGCAAGAATGTCGCGTATGGAGTCGCCAATGATTAACATTTCTGA
This sequence comes from Gammaproteobacteria bacterium RBG_16_37_9, assembly GCA_001801345.1. Classification (GTDB taxonomy): domain Bacteria; phylum Pseudomonadota; class Gammaproteobacteria; order UBA9339; family UBA9339; genus UBA9339. Next base: position 4,945 of record MGXJ01000061.1, read on the forward strand.
TGGGCTAATGTTGAATTTATTTGCAGCTTGTAATAATAGGCCTGATTTTGGTTTACGACATTCACAACCGTCTTCTGGACCATGCGGGCAAATAAAAATATCTTCTATATGCCCTCCAGCTGCTTCAATTTGATCCAACATTTTTTTGTGCATTGCGTCCAAAGTGTTTTGAGTGAAATACCCGCGAGCGATTCCCGATTGATTTGTAGCAACAACAACTTTGTAACCATGGCGGTGTAATTTAGCAATTGCTTCAATGCTGCCTGGTATAGCATGCCATTCTTCTGGCGATTTTATATACGTAGGAGAGTCTTGATTAATTACTCCATCACGATCAAGGACTATAAGTTTATACATGGATATTCTAAGTATTGTATTTGGTATTTGGTATTTAGATCTTAATGGTTTTGAGCTAAAATGCAACGGGAGTGATTAAAACAGGAGACAAACCATGTTAGATAAACTTTTAACAGAAGTTCAACAAGTAATTACAGCAATGCAGGCCAATATGGCATTTTCATTTAAAATAATTGCTGCTTTGTGGATAATACATATTATTAACAAAATTACACAATACAATTTGAATAACCTTGGAATTCGCACACGGAGGTTGGATGGGTTGCCAGGGATAATATTCTCCCCTATCCTTCATGGAGATTTTAATCATCTATTTTTTAATACAGTTCCGCTTTTTGTATTGATGGATCTAGTTTTAATGGATGGGACGGTTGTTTTTTATAACGTCTCTTTAGCGATAATTATTCTAAGTGGATTTTTAGTTTGGTCGCTTGGTCAGCGTGGGATTCACATTGGAGCTAGCAGTTTAATCATGGGTTATTTTGGTTATTTGCTTGCAAAAGCTTATTTTCAAGTTACCGGAACATCCATTATTTTAGCTGCTGTTTGTCTCTACTATTTTGGTGGATTAATTTTTTCAATTTTTCCAGGAGCGAAAAAAAATATTTCTTGGGAAGGACATATTTTCGGACTTTTATCCGGAATTTTTGTTGCTTATTACCAGATGAATATTTCAAAAATAAGCGCGTGGTTGCAAGGGTTTCTTGTTTAACCTAGAAAGAATGAAAATTTAAAACATTCAATAATCTTAGAACCAAACCACCTGCCACTATAGCTAGAGCTATTTTAAATACAGTAATCAACAATGCTTTTTGCCAGCCAAATTCTTTGTATAAAGCCGCAATAGTGGCTGCACAAGGAATATAAAGCATGCTTACCAAAGCCAAAATAAGCATCTGGGTTTGGCTTAATGCTTTAGAAAAATCAGCAGTTCCTAAAATTGAAGCCAACATTACCAAAATTAATTCTTTTCTGAGGATGCCGAAAATAAGCAATGTTCCAGTAATGGCCGGTAGCCCAAGCCACTGCACCGTAATAGGCGCTAGAAAATCATTTACTGGCGTAAGTAATTTGGCCCAGTATGCACCCTCAATAATTATTCCAGAAATTATAACTATGGGAGCGGCAATATAAATAAATTCTTTCAATTGAAACCAGGTTTGTAATGCAATAGTTTTAATGTGGGGAAATTTATAGCTAGGCATTTCCATTATAAGTTCGGTGGGTTCTCCAGGTGTTATTATTGATACTACTTTTCCTAAAATGAATATTATTAAAAAAACGAGAAAATACAAACCTAGGGCCCAGCCAATCCCTAAGTATTTTCCTACTAAGCCAGCAACTATTACCGTAACCGCACTGCAAGGAATGAACACAGTTAATAATCCTGTAATAAATCGTTCTCTTTGAGTTTCCATAATTCGACAAGAAAGACAAGCTGGCACATTACAACCAAAACCTAGAATTAAAGGGATACAAGCTTTGCCATGGATGCCCAGTTTGTGCATAAGGTGATCCATTAAATAAGCTGCTCTTGCTAAATAACCAAAATCTTCTAAAAAAAATAAAAAGAGATAAAATGGCAAAATATATGGCAGAGCAATTTCAATTAAGGCGATGAGGCTTGCGATACCTCCCCAGGCTAATGCAGTTAAAACAGAGTTGCCAAAAACACTGTAAAAATACGATTGAAACCCGGATAAGGATTGTTGTATTGCTGAGGAAATATAATTACCGCTTTTAAACACAGTAAAGAAAATCAATCCTAAGATAGCGATCATTACTGGATATCCCCAGATTTTATGTCCGGTTAAGATATCCAAAGCTTCATGAGCGCTAATTTTTTCGGGTTTAGTGACGGTCATAACCTGTTTTGCTATTTGTGAAGCTAAATGACATCTTTCGTCAGCAATTACTATAGAAGAATTATGCCCATGAATTTTTTCTAATTCTAAATTTAACTGCTGCGCTTTTTCTAATACTTCCCGATTACTCTGTGCCAAGTGCTTTTCAATTACCGCATCTTTTTCTAATAATTTTATCGCTATAAATCTTTTAGGGTATGGTAGATCTGTGTTTTGTAGTATTTGGCATAGTTGTTTAATTCGATCTTCAACTTCCTTGCCATATGGCAGTGCATTTGGATTTGGTTCTTGGCTAATTAAATTAATCCCACGATCTAAGCTTTCGGTTAGTCCTTTGCCTTGGATAGCTATTACCGGGATAACAGGTATTCCCAGAATTAATTCAAGTTTTTTAAAATCAATGATGATGCCGCTTCTTTTGAGCAAATTAACCATGTTTAAAACCAAAATCATGGGCTTGTCTAATTCTAAAAGTTGCAGAGTGAGGATTAAATTTCTTTCAAGATTAGTAGCGTCAATTACATTGACTATAAAATCTGGTTTTGCAGAGATAATATATTCTCTAGTAATTAACTCTTCTAGTGAATATGTAGACAAAGAATAGATTCCAGGTAAATCTAGAACATCAATGGTATGTCCCTTATAGTGCAGAGTTCCCTCAGCTTTTTCTATTGTTTTACCTGGCCAGTTGCCGATATGTTGATGTAAGCCGGTAAGGTGGTTAAAAATCACCGACTTACCTACGTTGGCATATCCAGCTAAAGCGATATTTATTTTTTGATCACTCATATTTTTTTTACTAAAATTTTTGATGCGATACTTTTGCCCAAAATTAAATTTGAGCCCCTTACTTTAACCTCGATGGTCCCACAAAAAAGCGTTTTTCTAACAATCATTATAGGCGTATTCGGTGTTAACCCCATATCAGCCAATCTTTTGGCTGGCTTATGTCCGGCGGTAATTGCAACAATAACAGCATGTTGATTTTTTTTTAAGCTGGTTAGGTTAATTAAATGTTCTTTAGTCATAGGATCAGCTACCAGTATAGGTAAGGTTATGATGGATGTAAACGGCAGCCGCAAGCTTTAGCTTGCGTTTTTGGATTGGTTCCACTCAAGCGCAAGCTAAAGCTTGCGGCTACCGCCAGCGGTTACTGCATCCGGTTTTAGGTTGTTATATAAGTTTGACACCACCCCATTCATTTTCTATGCTATATTCCTATGACTATAGAATCCCTAACCAATATTCCCAAAAACTTTATTCAAAATATCATCGAAGAGGATTTAAAAGCTGGTAAGAATAAAGGTAGAGTTGCAACCCGTTTCCCGCCAGAGCCTAATGGTTATCTCCATATTGGACATGCAAAATCTATTTGTTTAAATTTTGGTCTTGCGCGTGATTACAACGGCACTTGTAATCTTCGTTTTGATGATACTAATCCTACTACTGAAGAGTTGGAATATATCAATGCAATAATTGATGCTGTTAAGTGGTTAGGGTTTGATTGGCAAGATCGTATGTATTACGCCTCAGATTATTTCGAGAAATTTTTTCAATATGCCTGCGAACTGATTAAAAAAGGGAAAGCATATGTATGTGATTTAACTTCTGAGCAGACGCGTGAATATAGAGGAACTTTAACTGAAATTGGGAAAGAAAGCTCCT
>MGXJ01000061.1:8911-9219 GCA_001801345.1 Gammaproteobacteria bacterium RBG_16_37_9
GTCAATATGCGCGATCCGGTAATGTATAGAATTCGCCATGAGAACCACCCGCGAACTAACAATAAATGGTGCATCTATCCAATGTATGATTATGCCCATTGTATTTCTGATGCGATTGAAAATATTACCCACTCAATTTGCACATTAGAGTTTGAGGATCATCGGCCGCTTTATGATTGGTTTTTGAATCAATTAGAAAATTTGCCTCATCCCCAGCAGATAGAAGTTGCCAGGTTAAATTTAAATTACACGGTGGTGAGTAAACGTAAGTTGCTTGAGTTAGTTGAATCAGGATTAGTGAATGGTTG
>MGXJ01000062.1:0-9866 GCA_001801345.1 Gammaproteobacteria bacterium RBG_16_37_9
CAATTACTTTATCTTCTAAATCGCCAAAATATTTTTTTACTCGATTAAAAACCAAATGTTTTTGTCGCAAATTTATATTTTCGACTGCATTAAATAGCGGCGATTCAATACCATATTCGCGCGCCATCCAAACTAATGCGCTAACATCTTTAGGGAAACACGACCCACCATAACCACAACCAGCATTTAAAAAACTCAAACCAATACGAGAATCACTACCAATACCAAGCCTAATTTTATCGATATCTGCACCAAATTTTTCAGCAAACTGGGCTATTTCATTGATAAAACTAATTTTGGTTGCTAAAAAAGCATTTGCAGCATACTTAGATAACTCTGCAGATCTAACATCCATAGAAACTATTTTTGTTTTTATGGGCTCGTATAACTTACACATGCGATTAAATACTTCCTCATTTTCTACTCCAATAATAATACGATCAGATTGCATGAAATCTTTAACCGCATCTCCCTGCTTTAAAAACTCAGGGTTTGAAACTACATCAAAGCCAGGATGTAAATTCCGCTTATTTAATTCCTTATCAATAATTGCTTTTACTTTATCGCCAGTGCCGACTGGCACAGTGGATTTATTAACAATAATAGCGTAACGATTCAAATTTTGACCAATTGCCTTGGCTACAGAATAAACATATTGCAAATCTGCTGAACCATCGGAAGAAGAAGGAGTGCCAACAGCAATAAAAAAATAATCACCGTGATTAATCCCAAAAACAGTATCAGTAGTAAAAATTATTTTTTTAGCAGCAAGATTTTTAGCTAATAATTCGTCTAGGCCACGTTCATAAATTGGCGACTTACCTTGCTTGAGCATATTAATTTTATCAACATTGGTATCAACACATATAACATCATGCCCAATTTCAGCCAGACATATGCCAGTAACCAAACCTACGTAACCAGTGCCAAAAATAGTAACTTTCATTGCATAACCTCAATTATCCTAAAAAACCACCAGCGGGATTATACCCCAAAATTATCGACACTCCCACTGCCAAGCGTGTTTTATCATTGTAGCCAAATCAACGTATTTTGGCCTCCAACCTAATTCTTGCATAGCAGCCTTTGCATCTGCGACTAATACTGCTGGATCGCCGGCTCTCTTGGGACCATATATAACGCTAATTTCTTTGTCAGTAACTTGTTTGACAGTATTAATAACTTCAAGCACCGAATAACCATTACTATTGCCAAGGTTATAAAATGCACTTTTTCCACCTTGTAACAAAACTTCTAAAGCTTGCATATGCGCCTCACACAAATCACACACATGAATATAATCGCGAACACAAGTGCCATCTTTAGTGGGGTAATTATTACCAAAAACTTCAACATTTTTACGGTTGCCTGATGCTACCTGTAATACTAACGGTATTAAATGTGTTTCCGGATTATGGCGTTCGCCAAGTAACCCTTGAGGATCTGCTCCGGCAGCATTAAAATAACGCAAACTAATAGATTTTAAGCCATATGCTAAATCATAATCTTGTAAAATTTCCTCAAAAATTAGCTTTGAACTACCATAGGGGTTTAAAGGCTTTGTAGGATGATTTATATCAATCGGGATAGTTAGCGGTTCACCATATACAGCAGCAGATGACGAAAAAATCAATTTATTAACCCCAAATTTTTTCATGACGCTAAGTAAATTTAAGCTATTGGCAACATTATTTTGATAATATTTTGCTGGATTTTTGATCGATTCGCCAATTTGAATAAAACCGGCAAAATGCATCACTGCATCGAATTTATAAGCAGCAAAACAATCTTCTAAAGCCTGTAGATTGGCCAGATCGGCTATGATCAATTTAGAATTTAAAACTGCATCCGGATAACCCGTAACCAAACTATCAAATACCACCACTTCATGACCATGTTCAACCAATATTGCAGTCATGTGCGATCCTATATAACCAGCGCCGCCAGTAACTAGAATTTTAGCCATTGTTACGCTCCCTCATGATATTGACATTCAGCATTAACGGCCCAAATATTGTCCTTGGTTGTAATATTATTTACAATGTTTTCAACGGCTGTTATTGCAGTTAACATTGAATGGTCCATGTTATTATAACGATGCATCCCGTTTCTACCAATTAAAAATAAGTTACTAAATTGATTAATATATTCTTTTACAACTCCAAGATTATTATACGCTCCAAAATATGTAGGATATGCCTTAGGCACGCGAATAACAACCTCATCCATCACATCCTTATCATCAATTAAAAAGATCTTTTTTAGTTCACAAATAGCAAATGTAATTAATTTTTCATCTGCCATCAACCAAAAACCATCTCCTTCAAAACAAAAATATTCAAGCCCTAGCCAAATTGTATTTTGATCCTTAACCAAATATGGACTCCAATTATTAAATATTTGAATCCTTCCTAACTTTACTGCGCGCTCCTGAATATAAATCCAATTATCTAATAATTGTCCTGGTAATTTCTTCAGCAATACTCCGACAGTAATAAAATCACGATATTGTAAATTACTGCTAACTTGTAAAACCTCATCCGGAACTTTATTTGTAAATCCTAAAAGCAGATCTTTAATCGGCATACTCGAAAAAACATAATCACAAGCAATTTCTTTTTGCATGCCGTTTTGCATTACCGAAACACTGACTATTTTGCTATTGAGATTTTCTAAACTTACCACCGAGCTATTTGTATAGATCTTACCTCCAAGTTCTATGATCCTAGAAGCCACAGCTTCCCAAAATTGACCCGGTCCAAATTTGGGATACATAAATTGTTCAATTAGAGTTGTTTCGGTGTTTACTATTTTAATCCCAAGAAATTTTTTAACCGCTTGTAATAATGTTTTGTAGATTGAAAGCTTTTGAGCGCGTTGCGCCCCCCAATCTGCCGCAATCTCTTTACAGCTAACCCCCCAAACTTTTTCAGTATATTCTTTAAAAAAAATTGTATAAAGCTTATGACCAAATCGATTAATGAAAAAATCTTCTAAATTTTTTTCTGGGTTTTTTAGGAAAATTTTTGCAAAAATATAACTAGCCATGATCTGGCAGATAGTTATTATCCCAAGGCCACGAGTAGTATTAAAATTTAAGGAAATTGGATAATCAAAAAACTTTCCTAAAAAATAAATTCTAGATAGACGCTTGCGTAACAACATCACATTATTGATTTGTTCGGTATCATCCCGTTGTAACGGGAAAAATCGCAGCCACCAATCCGTTACTAGTTGGGATTTAGAGAAAAAACGATGCCCGCCAAGATCGATGCGATTGCCCTTATAGTTTATGGTTTTAGCAATTCCGCCAAGAATACCACTAGATTCAAAAATTATAGGTTGAATATCGGTTTTCACCAAAAGCTCGTATGCTGCTGTCAAACCAGCAGGGCCAGCACCAATAATAATCGCGGTTTTGACATTAGCCAATATTTTTACTTTCCACCCTGCTTCTTTTTATTATTCCGACGTCTGCGTAAAAATGCCATTTTTTTATCCGATTCTGTAAATTATTCCTATTTGTTCATCACACTTCATCTGATATAACTGCATAAATTCCCGGGGCATTACGCAAATATTCAGAATAATCCAACCCATATCCAAAAACAAACTTATCTTCCATTGTCAAAGCTTTAAAATCCGCTTCTTCAACGCCGCCTAGTTTTCTTTGCTTACGCTTATCCAATAAAACTGCCGTATAAACTTCTTTGGCATTTTTCATTTTGCAATACTCGATTGCTGCTCTCAAAGTTGTCCCAGTATCTAAAATATCATCAACCACAACAACTGTGCGGCCAAACAAATCAATTGTGGGCTCTGCTTTCCAGTACAATTCACCCACACTATTTTTTATACCATAACTTGAAATATGAATATAATTTATTTCTAACTGGAAATCTAAGCGCGGCAACAAGTTACCAAGAGGAACAATACCACCAAGCAAAACACATAAAAATACTGGATCGCTATTACCTAAGCGAACACTCATTTCTTCTGCCATGCGATCAAGCGCAGCATCAACTTCCTTCTTGGAATAGATACAGGTTGCCTTTTCATATACTTCTCGAAAACGTTTGGATAGTTGCATTTTATCTCCTCTCGCATTCTACCATGTGCGACTCACCACGTTTTAAACTACACGACATTTCATTCGACATAATCTTATCTCCGCGTTATTTTATTCTTACAAAATGCTCAATATATTTAAATAGTCCTTTTAAGCAAACCGCTTCACCACCTACTGGTTTTCCTGGAGTTGTAGTTGCATTGTAAGCATTAATATCAAAATGTGCCCACTTAATTTCAGGAGTAATAAATTGTTGCAGCAATAATGCCGCAGTAATTGCTCCGCCGCCAAAGCTCTCAGAAGTAACAACATTTTTAAAATCAGCCACTTCACTTTTTAGAGATTCCAAATATGGCTGATATAAAGGCATTCGCCAAACAGGCTCTTGTTCTTCAGACATAACCGAAACAATGTCTTGCACCAATTGATCGTCATTAGAAAATAATGCGGTGATATCTGGACCTAACGCAATTCTGGCTGCTCCAGTTAAAGTGGCAAAATCTAAAATCAATTGTGGTTGCCACTTGGAAGCAAGAGCTAAAGCGTCAGCTAAAATTAATCTACCCTCAGCATCAGTATTCATGATTTCTAAACTTAAGCCTTTGTGAGTATTAATAACATCGCCTGGCTTGAATGAATCACCCGAAATTAAATTTTCGACTGCAGGGATAATAACACGCAAATTGACTGGCAACTTGGCATCCATAATCATACGCGCAAGAGCCAAAGCATGGGCAGCACCAGCCATATCTTTCTTCATTAGCGTAATATTACCCGATGCTGGTTTTAATTGTAGACCACCACTATCAAAACATACACCCTTTCCTACCAAAACAATTTTAGGAGCATTTAAATCGCCATAACGTAAATCTATTAATAATGGTTGTTTTTTACTGCCACGGCCAACAGCATATACAGCAGGGAATTCTTTAGATAACCCATCTCCTTTAATTATTTTTAATTCTGCTTTAAATTCACTGGCTAAATCCACGGCAACTTCTGCTAATTTTTCTGGATACAAGTCATTGGCCGGTGTATTAATTAAATCGCGCACTAGAAAAATAGCAGCAATAACTCTATTGATTTGAGCAATGTCATAATCTTTACATAAAAGCGTAGCTGTATAGTCCTTAAGTTTTTTATATTGCTTAAATTGATAACTCCCCATACCCCAACCAATTGCGGCATGTTCTAGCTGCTGTGAAGAAAAATTTGGAGCAATGATTTGGTAACACCCTGTTGGTAATATTTTGGGCAAAATTCCAAATGAAAAAAAAGCATCTTTGTTTACAAGACCGATCATAACTTTTTCTAAATTACCATCATGATCGGTAAGCAAACAATACGTATTGGGTTTAGCTGAAAATCCATTGACAGCAACTAGATTTTTAACTTGAGTCGATTGGGTTGCTAGCCAATCTAAAAAATCATCCTGACAAACTGGGGTGATAGAAATAACATCACCCGCGGCGTCAGATACAAAACAATTAGGCATGATTTTTTTCATATACTTTATATGACTCTTGTAAATCCTGAGCAAATTATCCCTTTAAGACATCAAAAGCTGGTGTATATCGACAGCCCAGATCATTTGCTGCCGCCTCACAAGTTATTTGCCCTTTAAATACATTTAAACCATTAAGCAGATTGTTGTCTTCTAATAGCGCAGTTTTATATCCCTTATTCGCTAGCGCAACAACAAATGGTAATGTTGCATTATTCAACGCAAACGCAGACGTGCGAGCAACTGCACTAGGCATATTAGTAACACAATAATGCACAACGCCTTCTTCTATATAAGTTGGTTCATCATGGGTAGTTGGTTTGCTAGTTTCAAAACAGCCGCCTTGGTCAATTGCAACGTCAACTAACGCTGAACCAGGTCTCATCTTACGTAACATTGCTTTAGTAACTAATTTTGGTGCGGCAGCGCCAGGCAACAATACAGCGCCGACCACTAAATCAGCATGAGACACATAGCGCTCAATATTGTCAACACTCGCATATGCAGTGGTAATACGCGAACCATAAGTAAAATCAAGCTCACGAAGCTTTGGTATATATTTATCGATTACAATAACTCTGGCACCAACTCCTACAGCCATCATCATCGCATTAATACCGACTATTCCAGCACCAAGAATGACTACAGTGCCTGCAACTACTCCTGGAACCCCTCCTAATAACACACCCGAGCCACCTTGTTTTTTTTCAAGAATATGTGCTCCAACCTGAATTGAAAGACGCCCAGCAACTTCGCTCATTGGCGCTAAAAGCGGCAATTTACCATAGTTATCTGTAACAGTTTCATAGGCAATCGCAATACACCCGGATGCTTTTAAACCAGCAGCTTGTTTTGAATCTGGGGCAAGATGTAGATAAGTGAACAATACTTGTTCTTCTTGAAGCATTTTATATTCTTCTGGTTGCGGCTCTTTAACTTTTACAATCATTTCAGCTTTTTTAAATATTTCCTCTGGGCTACGAGTAACAACCGCTCCTGCTTTATCGTAATCTGCATCAGTAATACCGATTCCAATTCCAGCATCATGTTGCACCATTACCTTATGTCCGTGCGTCACTAACTCGCGAACAGCAGATGGAACCAAACCAACACGATATTCTTGATTTTTTACTTCTTTAGGAACGCCGATTATCATTTTTGATACTCCCGTTTTAGGTTTAAAAAAATATTTAAGTTTTGCATCCACAACTAGGATTTATAAATATTACTTTCAAGCAAGGAGGCGAATTATATAACTTACTTTTAAAATTTCCAACAGATAGATTTATGATAGATTTATGTTTAAAATTTTTTAGCTATTATAGCTATTAATATAACATGATGTATTTACTAGAATTATCGGCATGCTATCTTCTATATCCAATCACTAAGCGCTATTCCAACACCGAAAGCATTCGTAAAATGGTTATATTCGATTAGGCTTTGACCATAACCGCTAAAAAACTGTGCATACAATTTAACTTTTGTTGTAATTGGAAAACTAAGAGTGATCTCGTTAGCCCCGCGTTTAAACCCGCTTTCAAAATTATTTCTCATTGTTAAATTCAAATCTAATTTATGCAATTTACATGAAAGAATTATTTCACCATGCCCCATATAATCAGTAATATCCGGGTTGTATAAACCGCTAGAACTACCTTTAAAAATTAATATCCATGGACGTAGTCTAACAGCAAAATTAGCATGCGAAAAAATCGCATTAATATATGCGCGATTCCAACTACGTTCCATACTGCCGCCCCGACCATTGGATTCATGTTCAGCACCAAAATTTAACCAAAGATGGTGCGTTATTCTCTTAGCAATAAAGACCTCAGGCTGATAATTGGTTTCACGAAAATATTTTGAGTTAGCATAAACCTGCCAAAACATTTTTTGCGTATATGCGGCACTTAGCTTGCTATCGGCTCCTATGATATTTTGCAATAACGGGATTTCAAAACTGAGTTGTGCTTTAAGCTCTGGGGATTGTATTTTTTGATTATTAGGAGTATTACCCAGATATACTTGCTGATAAGGTGAGTTTGTAAAATAAAATGGCAATACATAAGTTGGCTTGTAAAAAGCTATGGCAAAAGGGTTACATAAAATCGTTTTTTCGTCCCTTTCACGCTCGTCATATACAGAATCATCAACAGGTTCTGTTAATACAATGCTCGCCTCGGATTGCTGCAAGCGATCTTGCGAATCCGTTGCTGCATCATTGGCATATGCGATTGGATTAAGAGCAATATTAAGAAATAAGGCAAAAATGATGACATTAAATTTTATTATAGAATCCATGCTCTTTAAATCCTTTTTAGAATGATGTGAGATTAAAGCATAAAATTCGCTAGTATTCAAAGAAAAAGAGTCAAATCTTTAATTACTAATCTTTCCATCATGTATTTCAACTACTCGCTTAGCATGTTTAGCCAAATCTGTATCGTGAGTGATAGTGACAACTATTTTACCTTGGGCATTAAGTTGATTAAATAAATTCACAACTTCAGCACCAGATTTACTATCTAAATTACCAGTTGGTTCATCAGCAAGAATAACTTCAGGATTAGTTACTAATGCACGAGCAATAGCCACGCGTTGCTGTTGCCCACCAGACAACTCATTTGAACGATGCTCAAAATGGTTGCTTAGACCAAGTTGCGCTAAAATTTCTTTTGCAAGCAGTGTTCGCTCATTATCATTTACCCCACGATAAACAAGCGGCAAAGCAACGTTATCAACTACCGTTAAATGCGGCATCAAATTAAACTTTTGAAACACAAAACCAATATACAAATTACGCACCTTGGCAAGTTCGTCGCTTGAAAGACCGCCAACTTCTTTACCTGCCAAAGTATAGTTACCAGTTGTAGGAGTAGAAAGACAACCAATTATTTGCATCAAAGTTGACTTACCCGAACCACTTGGTCCTAAAATAGCGACATATTCGCCGCGTTTAATTTCTAAATTAATATTGCGCAAAGCTTCAAAGCTAATTTTGCCAGTTTGATAAGTTTTGCCAATATTCTGTAATTTAATTATTATATCATTCATAAACTAATGCCTCTGCTGGATCAACTTTTGCTGCCTTTAATGCCGGAAATAACCCAGCAATAAACCCCGTTATTCCTAAAACTACAATTACAATTGTTAAAACCAAAAATGACAATACAGGCTCTGGTTTGCCGATAACTGCAAAAAATTCTCCTTTCATTGGAATTAAGCGCAATAGGAAAACAAATATTAAGGTCATAATCATGCCAATTATTCCACCAATAGCAGTGGCCACTAGCGATTCAAGAATATAATGTGACACAATATGTTTTTTTGTTGCTCCAAGCGCCATTTGAATTCCAATTTGCTGAGTTGCCTGAGCTACTGACGCATACATAACATTAGCAATACCAACCCCAGCGATTAATAACGTTAAACCCCCGATGATACCGAGAAAAATCTGCATACCAACAAAAAATTTATTTGTTTTTTCTTGATTTTTGGCAATATCAGAAAAACTTAAAATACTAATATCATTCGGATCAAACCCATGATTTAGTGCAATTATTTTTTGAATTATATTTTGGGTCTGGGGCAAAAGCTTTAGATCTTCGTAAGTAACTGCAATTGTATCAATTTTTTGCGGGTTATTTAATAATTCATAAGTAGAAGATGGGATGAAATTTAAATACGCATCGGGCATGCCTCCAGTGCTCCACGTTTGCGCTTTCTTTTGCATAACACCGATAATTACAAATGGACGATTTTCAATATAGGCTATATTTCCTACGGGATTTTCTTCTGGTGCAAATAATTTTTCGGCTGTCTTTGACCCAATCACCACCACCAACTTGCGTTCTTTAAAATCTACTGCTGAAATAAAGCGCTGATTCGCACCAACTTGTATGCGATGAATTGCCGCATATTCTGGCGCTACCGCTTGAAAATTGCTATAAGTATATCGATCATAATATTGCAGCTTAGTGTCAAAACCATATTGAGGAGCTGCGCTAGTGATATTCGGCAAAGCTGTAATGGTTTTAATATCACGTTTTGTAAATTTTAGTTGCATATTAGCAGAATGCCCCAGATAATTTTTTGAGGCAACCCCAGGAGCAATAGTTAACAGGTTGCTACCAGCATTTGCCATGGTAGTTGCAAAGTTCAAACGTAGCCCCTCTCCTACTGCTAACATAATAGCAATAGTAAAAGTTCCCCACGCAATAGCTAGGATCGTTAAAACAATCCGAGTTTTTTTATAAAATAATTCTTGAGCTAGTGTGCGTAAAAAAAACA
>MGXJ01000062.1:9897-10171 GCA_001801345.1 Gammaproteobacteria bacterium RBG_16_37_9
CTATGGGATCTATTTTAGCGGCTCTGCGTGCAGGAAAAAATCCTGCCACTAGTCCAATTAGTGCCAAAACAAAAATAGTTATAGCCACTGTTATCCAAGATAATCTAGGCACTCCAAGCCAACTTGGTAATGTTATACTCTGCAGCAAAATAATCACAAATAAAGAAGCAGCTAGTCCTATTCCACCACCAACACCGATAATAATTAACGCTTCAAGTAACAACTGTAAAAATATCTGGCGATCGGTTGAACCGATCGCTTTACGTAATCCAAT
>MGXJ01000063.1 GCA_001801345.1 Gammaproteobacteria bacterium RBG_16_37_9
TAACAATAAGATTTATTAGTTTTTTATTTAAAGGCAGAAGCAGAGCTGTGTCTTAAAAAAGAGGAAAAACTGTCTAGACAACTGGGGTCACTTTACGCACTACATAAGCTGTATTTTCCTGTGGCAGGGAGATACAGCGAGGATATAGATCTGGTGCAAATCCAGGCGCAGCCTATAGGGATACTAGTTGATGCTATACGTAATAAAATCGATCCATGGCTTGGTATACCAAAGCGTAAAAGTGGGGAGGGGAGGTTTACTCTGTACTATCGTTTTGATGCTACTTCTGATATCCCAACCCAACGAAAAATCAAAATTGAAATTAATACCCGTGAACATTTTTCTGTTTTAGGAATATCAAAAAAAGAATTTATTGTAAATAACTCGTGGTTTAACTCCCGCAATACCCTCAGTACGTACAACTTGGAAGAATTAATCGCTACCAAGCTGCGTGCTCTATATCAGAGAAAAAAGGGGAGGGATTTATTTGATATTTGGCTAACGTTGCAACAACACCCAAAGCTCGACACAAAAAATGTGATTAAATGTTTCAAAGAGTATATGAAATTCGAGGGTGGTAAAATTAGCAAGAATGAATTTGAAAAAAATTTGTTGCTGAAAAAAGAGGATCCTGTATTTACCGCCGACCTTTCTGCTTTGATTGCAAAAAATGAAGTAATAATGCCAATAGCGCACTCTGAGTCAATCGGCAGAAATAGCCATATCGCTCAGTATAATATTTCCGATGCTATAGACATAGTGTTGCAGTTATTGGTATCCAAAATAACCTAGAATTATTTTTAATTTAGATGTGTAAGCCCCACATACCGCGGAAATATGATATTTCAAATATCGCCTAAACTGACGGGCTTCTTTAGTTAATTTAGATGTAAAAAATCAATGATTCTGAAATAACCCGCGTGGGGATTTTGCGGGTTTCAGTACGCTATTGTTATGCATAGTACGCTAAAAGTAGTGGGCGTCCCATGTTAAAAGCATTTAATAATCAAGCAACTACGAAATAAACAAGCAACTGTTAATCACTTGGTCGGAGGTTCAAGCCCTTCCCGGGGAGCCACTTAATATGTTAGAGTTAGAAATGTTAGATTGGATTGCTCACCTTTTCTTAAAGTTCGGACACATTACTTTTATATTTCCAATGGTAATATTAGGTATGATTTTTCACAAGCGTGAATTGTATGCTAAAGCCGCTTGTTTTCTTTTTTTTGTGATCATTTGGAATGCGCTACTTAAATATATGTTTAAGATCCCGCTACCTTTACACCTCGGGGACGGATATGCTTTCCCAAGTGGACATATGCATGCCACTGCCGTATTCTACGGGTATATTTTATACAAAACTGATAATAAAATAATAAAAACTCTGCTTGTTGTTTTACTGGGGCTCATCGGGTTTAGTTTAATCTATTGTCAGTTTCACGATTTATTCGCTGTATTAGCTGCTGTTGGGTTTGCGATCGCGGAAATTACATTATATCATTTTTTGTTATTAAATCTTGAATCAAAATATATAGCCGCTGTTGCTATATTCGGATCTCTAGTAATAATGGTTATATTATCGATAATTTACAAAGTTGAAGGTCATGTTTGGCTTGCTTTTTATGCCCTTGTCGGGACTATTTTTTCTTTAACAACAATCAACGATCTAAAACCTAAACTTATAACTCAAAAATTTCTAGCATTACTAATGATAGCTTTTTTTGTCTTCGCCGTGTATGCGATTTTTAGAATAATAAATTTCAATAAGCCTTTTTTGTCAGAGATAAAATTTATGCTGTTTCCAATAATTATTATGGGATCAATTAACATCTCTTCAAGATTCAAGTGTAGAATCAATAAGTGATTCGATCTTTTCGCAGAAAGAATCTTCTAAAAACCTTTTTTAACTGCCCTAAAAATGCATATTGAAAGCTATCTGGGTAAAAAATACCTGCTAGCTTTTGCATAAAAAATAGTTTAGCCTCAACCGATTAGATCTTTAAGGCTAAAAACATATATCAAAAAGATACTAAAAAGCCAAATAACATGAAAAATTAATTAGTTAGCAATGGCCTAACTCATGATTTTCAATATGATTACAACAAGGGTTTCTTAAAAAATGGAGATTGTTCATAGAAATTGTATAGATATAGAACATATTTTTGCCGAAAAAGCGTATTATGCATATTTGAAAAATATAAATAACGTGATTTTTACTAGTAGGGAAATAGATGTTATAGCGTGTCTTTTAAGCGGAAGATCCTCGAAAAAAATTGCTTCTTTATTATCAATCTCATCCAAAACCATCGAAAATCATATTCGCAATATCATGCTAAAGCTAGGATACAATTCTAGAGAAAGCATAATTGATTTTATAGAAAAGTCTGACAAATTCGTGCATTTTAAAAATCACTATTCAAATCTGTTAATTAAAGCTGCTTTTGAATTAGAGTTGAAAAAAACCGAAATACCAATAAAAAGCAATATTAACTGCTTAATTATTTATAGTAATAAGAAAAAAACTAAAGACTTGTTTATTTCTAAATTAGAAAAACACTTAAATTTCGCCGGGATCAAGACATATAGCGACCCATGGAAAGAAAATATGTCTAAATGCATATTATCCAATAAAGAAAAAATTGAAAAAGCTGATTATATTATCTATGTCATAACTAGTGAGTTTATAGAACGGCTTGACTCCACTAGATATGATATAAAAGAAGAAGTATCAGTATTTATGAACACCTTCAAAAAGAGCGCAAGTCATATCATTTTTCTATTATTAGACAACAAAATTTTTTCGGAGTTTGATAAAAAAATATCTGACTTTGCATGTATAGATTTGGCAAAAGAAGGAAATTATTACTTTTTAGTTCTTGAGCTGTTAAAGAAGTTATTGCCTGCCAACAATCTTAACAAGAATATTGATAATTTTAAGAAACAGTATGAAACAATGGTTACACATTTTTCTATACAAAAATATCCGATATAGCATCACAAACTCCTAGCTTTACTTCAATGAGTTTTCCTATTATTTAAGAGTATTTTGTTGTACTTTCAAGATATGTTATACTGCAGGCCTTCTTCAGCTTTAATTAATATTGCATGGAGATCACATGTTAAACAAATTTTTCAAGTTAAATGAACGATCAACTACGGTAACAACTGAAGTTCTTGCAGGTATAACGACTTTTGTAACTACGGCGTATATATTAGCGGTTATGCCGGCTGTGCTAGCTAACACAGGAATGGCTAAAGAATCAGTGTTCCTTGCTACCTGTTTGAGCTCAGGATTAATTACTATAGCTATGGGACTCATAGTTAATTTTCCGCTTGTTTTAGGTCCTGGTATGGGATTAGTCGCATATTTTACCGCTGTTGCTTCTGCACAAGGGGGTATTCCGTGGCAGACAGCTTTGGGCGCTGTTTTTATTGCGGGAATTATTTTTTTGATTTTAACTTTAACTCAGATCCGCCAAATATTAGTAGTAGCAATTCCTGACTCTTTAAAGCATGCGTTAACAATTGGCATCGGTCTTTTTATTACAATCATTGGTTTGAAAATGTCACATATGATTATGGTTACAACTCATTTAGGACCATCGTTGAGTGATATTACGGCATCGCATGGTGTGGCGCAGCTATCGTTTTTCGAATGGGATTTAACTTTAGGAAATTTTGCTAAACCAGATGTTTTGTTGGCTTTAATTGGTTTAGTGATAATTTCTGCGTTAATTACGTTAAAAGTCAAAGGAGCTATTTTAATAGGTATTATCATAAATACGCTAATTGGAATACCTTTAGGTTTGACCAATATTCATGATATTAATTTTGCATTACCATCTATGCAAAATTTAAATATTGGCGCAATGGATGTTAAAAGCGCATTCAATATTGGTTTAGCATCATTAATTTTTACTTTTACTTTTATTGGTTTGATGGATACTTTCAGCACCTTAGTTTCAACCACAAATAAATCTGGAATTTTAAATAAAAATGATAGTTCATCATTAGTTGGAAAGGCGATGTTTGTTGATTCTGTCGGCGCTTGTTTTGGCGCTTTTTTAGGGGTGCCAGCTTTAACGGTGTATCTAGAATCGATGGTTGGTATAAGTGCTGGCGGGAGAACCGGACTGACTGCTGTAACTACCGGAGTATTTTTCTTGTTATCTTTGGTTTTGAGTTCGTTGTTTATAATAATTCCAAATGCTGCTACTGCGCCTGTGTTAATTTTGGTAGGTATTTTTATGATATCGAGCATTAAAAATATTGATTTTGAAGATTTTACCGAAGGGCTGCCGGCATTTTTAACTATAATTGTCATGCCATTTACTTACAGTATCGCCAATGGTATTTCTGCAGGTATAGTTTTTTACGTGTTGTTAAAAAATATTTCTGGTAAGTGGCGTGAAGTGCATTGGATGATGTATGTTTTGATGTTGTTAGTTGTATTGCGATTTACTTATTTTAGTTAAATCAAGATCGCAAAGGTAGCCGCAAGCTTTAGCTTGCGCATTTAGAGATTTGTGCTGCGGCAAAGTTGATCTATAAGTTTGTAGCTAGTAGTATAAAAATGCAATCCAAATTTAGTTTACATTCCAGTTTTAAACCAAGTCCAGGTCAGTTAGAAGCTGTAGAAAAATTAACCTCTGGTTTGAATCATAACCTTGCCAAGCAAGCGCTTTTAGGTGTTACCGGCTGTGGCAAGACTTTTACTTTGGCAAATGTTATTGCAAACTTAAATCTTCCAACATTGATCATTGCACACAATAAAACCCTAGCAGCACAACTTTATGGTGAAATGCGCGCTTTTTTCCCAAAAAATTCCGTAGAGTATTTTGTATCATATTATGATTATTATCAACCAGAAGCGTATCTTCCTTCAACTGATACATTCATTGAAAAAGATTCTGCGATTAATGAACATATTGAACAAATGCGTCTTGCTGCTACTAAATCCCTATTTGAGCGTCCTGATACTATTATCGTAGCCTCGGTTTCAGCAATTTATGGCTTGGGTGATCCAGAGTCATATCATGATATGGTGCTTTGTTTATCGTGTGGCGATAAAGTTGAGCAATCTAAACTTTTGCGTCGTTTGGTGGAGTTGCAGTATGCGCGTAATGATCTTGAATTACGTCGGGGCACTTATCGCTGCCATGGTGAAACATTAGATATTTTTCCTGCAGATTCTGATGATATAGCAATACGTTTAGAAATATTTGATGATGTAATTGAGAGTATTGCTTATTTTGATCCGCTAACTGGAAAAATAATACGCAAAATTTCCAGTATAAAAATTTTCCCAAAAACCCATTATGTCACGCAGCGACAAGTTATATTAGACGCATTAGATAAAATTAAAATTGAATTGCGTCAGCAGTTAGAAGAACTTTATAAAAATAATAAATTAGTCGAAGCCCAACGTTTAAAGCAGCGAACCGAGTATGATCTTGAAATGTTGCTTGAACTAGGTTATTGCACAGGGATTGAAAATTATTCACGCTATTTATCTGGAAGAAATGCCGGCGAACCGCCGCCTACATTAATGGATTATTTGCCTGCAAATTCTTTATTAATTATTGATGAATCGCATGTCATGTTGCCACAAATACATGGCATGTATAAAGGTGATCGTTCACGTAAGACTACGTTAGTTGAATATGGTTTTAGATTGCCATCAGCATTAGATAATCGACCTTTGACATTTGATGAGTTTGAAAAAATTGCTCCATCAACTATTTATGTTTCAGCGACCCCCGGTGATTATGAGATAAAGCAATCAGCGCAAGTGGTAGAGTTGCTTGTGCGTCCAACTGGTCTAGTTGATCCAGTAGTTGAAGTAAAACCAGCAAAAACTCAAGTAGATGATCTATTTTCGGAAATACATCAGCGAGTGAAAGCCAAAGAACGAGTGTTAGTTACCACTTTAACTAAGCGCATGGCCGAAGATTTAACTGAATATTTAGCAGAACATGAAATAAAAGTTCGGTATTTACATTCTGAAGTTAATACCGTAGAACGAACAGAAATTTTGCGCGATCTACGCCTGGGAGTTTTTGATGTATTAGTTGGAATCAATTTATTACGTGAAGGTCTTGATCTACCCGAAGTTTCTTTAGTTGCAATTTTGGATGCGGATAAGGAGGGTTTTTTACGTTCAACTCAAGCATTGGTTCAGACCAGCGGTCGAGCAGCACGAAATATAAATGGCAAAGTTATAATGTATGCGGATAAGATTACTAAATCAATGCAGGCGGCTTTAAATGAAATGGATAGAAGGCGCAAGATCCAACAAGAATTTAATGAAAAGCATGGTATAACCCCTACAAGTATTGTAAAAGCAATCCGTGATATTATGAGTAATGCACATGCCGAAGAAAAAGAAACTCCTGCCGAGCGCAAGATTGCTCAAGAGATGGCGGAGTATTTAACCGATAAACCAGCTAAATTGGCTAAAAAAATCACTCAGCTAGAAAGACAGATGTATACTTATGCGCAAAACTTAGAGTTTGAAAAAGCGGCAGAAATTCGCGATCAAATACATTATATACAGAAGGTAATGGATAAATAACCGGTAAAGAACAAAAAAAGGCTGTCATCCTCGTGATTGACACGAGGATCTAGCATAGCATATCAAGATCCTCGTATCTTCGCTTCGTCCGAGGATGACATGAGAGGCTGTAAAAAACACCAGTTGCTGCTATACTCGAGAAAAGGTAGGATGCTGGGCAACAGCAAACTGTTACCTTGTTAGTAACTTTATGACATCACATCTCATACAAAAAAAATGGCCAATTATTATTGTGTTTGTTATCGGTTTGATATTTGGAGTCATTTTTTTCTATTTCAAAAAACCAGCTGTTGTGATACCTACCGTTGCGGTCACCAAGGGATCTATTACTGAACAATCTGAAGCTGTTGGTTATATTAAAACTAGCCATTTTAGCACGGTTAAATCACAAGTTGATGGTGTGGTTGAGAAGATTTACCACAATGAAGGTGAGTATATAACAAAAAATACCCCACTTATTAAAATCAAGCCAACTCCTGACCCCGCTCGGTATGCTGAGATTCATAATGATTTAGTTAGTGCTATCGAGCAAGAAAAACATGCTGAAGTAGATTTAAAACGTTATGAGAAGTTATTAAAAACCGGAATAATTACCGCAAATTTTTCAGAATATATAATTACTCAAAAAAATTATAGCACAGCAAAAAATAAAAAAATTCTGTCTGAACAAAAACTTTCATTGTTAGATCGTGGTGAGGCCATTGTTGGTGACAAGACTATTGCCAGCATTGTTGTCAGCCCAATTGACGGCTATATTTTATACCGCAATGTTGACATTGGTGATCCTGTGATTTCAATGAGCTCTGCCCAAGCAGCAACAACTTTGTTTAAAGTTGCTAATATGCAGGAATTAATGTTTCAAGGTTCGGTTGATGAGCGCGATGCAGCCAAAATAAAAATTGGTATGATGGCTAAAGTTAAAATTGGTTCGTTACCTAACCAAGAAATTACAGGGAAAGTTAGTAGAATAGCGCTGCAATCGGATAAAGAAAATACCGATAAAGGAACTGCAGATACATCATTTAATGTTGGTTTTAGAATTGAAGTTACAGATCTGCAATTTCCAAAAGATTTGGTGTTGCGTTCAGGGTATTCAGCTACGGCTGAAATTAAAATTAAAAAAGTTGACGATATATTGATGTTGCCACTGCGAGTAATCCAATTTAAAGATACTAAGCCTTATGTTTTATTACCAGATAAAAAAGCTGAAAAACCAAAGCAACAGCCAGTTGAGTTGGGCGTTAGTGATGATATTAATGTGGAAATTAAAACGGGTTTGAAGCTTGATGATAAAGTTGTAGATCAACCGGATATGTCAATGGTAAATAATTAAAAAACGCAGCAACTAAACTCGTCCTTGGGAGCTGTTGGCGCCAATGAACTAATTAGTGGCATTGTTTTTTCGCGCCAACAGCGCGGCAATCCAGAAGCGATGCAGGATAGTAGTATTTTGCTAACGTGGACTGTTGCTTCGATGGTTTAGTTCAAAAAATGACAAACTGCAGAATGTTACTATTTGATTGGAACTGTTTCTGGGTTGCTTCGCCTTCGGCACGAAAGTGAAGCGCCACTAACTGATTCGCTCGTGCCTATGGCTCGCAATGACGATCTAAGAAAAACTTATTTATTGAGGAATAAACATTAGTGTATCTATCCATTTTTTTTATACGTCAAATTCTTCATGAAATGTGGTTGCACAAGCTACGTTCCAGTCTTGCTATTTTCTGCATCGCTTTTGGCACTTTTGCAGTTGTTGTGTTATTAGCGTTAGGCGATGGTTTTTATAAAGAGAGTTATCGTAATATTGTAGAAATTGCAGATAATTCTTGTTTTGTTTGGCGCGGTAACAGCTCAAAATCCTATCAAGGTTATCCCAAAGGACAAACTTATAATTTTAAAATTTCCGATATTGTTGAACTTCCGAAAGCTCTGAAAACTGTCGAAGCAGTTGCTCCAGCTTCAGAAGCGAGGCAATCTGCCAGCATTAGTTATGAAAGTAAGAAATATTCAAAAAATATCTATTGGGTCACCCCAGAGTTTTTGCGCACAACTAAAATCAATATAGCGCCTGGAGGTCGGTTTATTAATCAAGTTGATATCGAGCGCCAAGCTCGAGTTGCAGTGCTTGGTGATAAAGTAAAAACAATACTTTTTGGTAAGCAGGATGTTTTGGGATTAAAAATTTCAATTAATAATGTGCCTTTTACTGTGATTGGAATATTGATTGATGACAAAAGGGGTAAAAATGGTTCTCGTGGGGATGATGTGTTTATCTCATATAAATCTTATATATCCTTATAT
>MGXJ01000064.1:0-262 GCA_001801345.1 Gammaproteobacteria bacterium RBG_16_37_9
CCGTTTTATCTAAAAGAACCACATTAACATCACCTGCAGCCTCAACTGCGCGCCCGTTTAAAGCGATTACATTATGCGATAACAACCGATCCATTCCAGCAATCCCAATTGCTGGCAATAATCCTCCAATAGTGGTTGGAATTAAACACACAAGTAGTGCTATTAAAACAGTAGTAGAAATTTTAAAGTCTAAATAAACACCAAACAGAGACAATGTTATTATTACAACAATAAACAAAATCATTGAACTAATTAAAAAAAT
>MGXJ01000064.1:350-2212 GCA_001801345.1 Gammaproteobacteria bacterium RBG_16_37_9
GTTCTAATTTCGACTTTGATTGTTCCTGAAAGAACTTTAGTCCCGCCGGTAACCCCTGTTTTATCACCACCTGCTTCACGCACCACTGGCGCCGACTCTCCAGTAATTGCTGATTCATCAATCAATGCTACACCTTCGATAATTTCGCCATCAGATGGAATCATCATCCCATCTGCAATGATTACAATATCCCCTTTTTTAAGCATCAAAGCCGGCACTGATTCAACTTCAGACTCGCTATCAGGAACCACTCGTTGTGCATAAACGTCACTGCGGCCTTGCTTAAGGGATTCAACCTGAGCCTTCCCTTTACCCTCGGCTAAACTTTCGGCAAAATTAGCAAATAACACCGTAAACCATAACCAAATACTAATATACAAATCAAAGTTATATGGAATTCCAGCAAAAAAATGCTTCGCCGCAATAATTAATGTCGCAGCAGCTCCAATTTCAACTACAAACATTATAATATTACGCCACAAAAAGAACGGATTAAGTTTAACAAAAGCTTGTTTGACCGCAGGCCAAATAAATTTAGTACTCCATAATATTCTTTTATGCATCATACTAAATTACCACCTAAAAAGTTTTCCCGGATAAAATATATAAATGCTCTAATATCGGTCCCAATACTAATACCGGAAAAAAAGTTAAAGCTCCAATAATAAATATGATCCCTACCAATACCAAAATAAATAATGTCCCATTAGTAGGAAAACGGGTGGGTAGTGGGCTGCTATTTTTTCGTGTTATTGAACCAGCAACTGCTAATGCCGGAATAATAGTTATAAAGTAACCGGCTAACATTGCAAAAGCTATGGTTAAATTATAAAACGGGGTATCAGCTTTTAATCCTGCAAAAGATGAACCATTATTACCAACACCAGACGCATAAGCATAAATCACTTCAGAGAACCCATGGAAAGTTGGATTACCCAAACCAGCAACTCCAACATTAAGAGATATCGCTATAGCACTTAAAATCAGTTGGAAAACACAAGGTAGGAAAAGAGCTAATACTGTCATTATCATTTCATAAGCTTCTAATTTTTTACCATACACTTCCGGAGATCTCCCAATCATGAGACCAATTAAAAACATAGCAAGTATTACATAAAACATCATTCCAATAAATCCAGTACCAACTCCGCCAAAAATAACCTCACCTATTGCCATGTTAAAAATGAGAACTAGTCCAGTAAGCGGCATTAAACTATCATAAGAAGAACTAGCAGCTCCGGTTGAAGTGGCTGTAGCAGAATTAGCAAAAACAGCTGATGCAAGCGGACCAAACCGCACTTCTTTGCCTTCCATATTCACACCGTTATGTATTCCTAATTTTGTAAGAAGCGGATTACCATGTGATTCCGACCATATAACAAAACACAAACCTATAACAAAAAGCAACATCATCGCAATAAATATAGCAAAGCCTTGAGAGCGATCTTTGATTAATGCGCCAAAAACAAAAGGAAAAGCCGCAGCAATTAATAGTAAAGCTAGAATATTTATATAATCTGTAACTGGCGTTGGATTCTCATATGGATGAGCAGAATTTGCAGCGAAAAATCCACCGCCACTAGTTCCTAAGTGTTTAATGGCTATTTGTGAAGCAGCAGGACCTTGTGCAATTATCTGATCCTTTCCCTCTAATGTCTTTACATGCACATATGGATTTAGATTGTCTATGCTACCCTGTGAGACTAAAAATATTGACAATATAATAGATAATGGAAGCAAAACATAAATTATCGACCTGGTTAAATAAACCCAGAAATTTCCTATACCCTCAGTATTCTTGCGCACAAAAGCATTAATTAAAGCTACTGCTACAGCCATCCCAGTTGCTGCAGATAAAAAAT
>MGXJ01000064.1:2263-2357 GCA_001801345.1 Gammaproteobacteria bacterium RBG_16_37_9
TTTTATACGACTGCCAATTGCTATTAGTAACGAAAGAAACTGCTGCATTAATAGCAGTATCCCATCTTATAGCCTGAAATCCATTAGGATTCAA
>MGXJ01000064.1:2663-2755 GCA_001801345.1 Gammaproteobacteria bacterium RBG_16_37_9
ACTCCATAGAAGGCTCCACATCATGGAGATCCCTCACTTCGTTCGGGACTCAATGCCGCCAATTGATCCGCATGATGCTCTCGCATTAAAGG
>MGXJ01000064.1:2778-6399 GCA_001801345.1 Gammaproteobacteria bacterium RBG_16_37_9
CATCAATAATTTTATCCAGTTGATACAACGTCAAATTAATCCGATGATCAGTAAGCCGCCCTTGAGGAAAATTATAGGTACGAATTCTTTCTGAACGATCTCCGGTTCCGACCAGATTACGTCTGGTTTCTGCTTGAGCTTTGCGTTGTTTTTCTTGTTCAGCTGCGAGTAATCTCGCTTTTAAAAGCGACATAGCTCGAGCGCGATTTTTATGTTGAGAACGTTCGTCTTGGCATTCTACTACAACTCCAGAAGGTAGATGCGTGATTCGTATAGCAGAGTCGGTGACATTTACATGTTGACCACCTGCACCTGAACTACGAAAAGTATCAATTTTTAAATCTGCGGGATTAATTTCTATTTCATCAATCTCATCTGCTTCGGCAATAACAGCAACCGTACAGGTTGATGTATGAATCCGCCCTTGTGCTTCTGTTGCCGGAACTCTTTGCACTCGATGAACTCCTGATTCAAATTTTAGTTTTGAATATGCTCCCTTGCCAATAACTCGAGTAATAACTTCTTTATAACCGCCGTGTTCGCCGGCACTTGAATTTATAATTTCTACCTGCCAACCAGCATCTTCAACATAATGGGTATACATCCGAAATAGCTCGCCAGCAAAAATAGCTGCCTCATCTCCACCAGCCCCAGCTCGAATTTCCAAGAAAACGTTACACTCATCATTAGGATCGCGCGGTAATAACAAACTTTGTAGATTTACTACTAGCTCCTGAATGTTATTTCGCAAATGAAATAATTCTTCTTCGGCAAGCGCTTTTAAATCGGCATCTTGTTCCTCTTGAAGCATCTTTTCGGCGTCGGCAATTTTCTGCTGATTATCATTATACTCATTGAGAGCATTAACAATTGGCTCAAGATGAGAGTACTCTTTTGATAACTCACGATAACGATTTTGATTATTGATAATCTCTGGATCTGACAAAAGATTAGAAATTTCTTGATGCCTGGTATTTAGCAAATTTAGCTTGTTAAGAATCGATGGTTGCATTAAGTGGTTAACCTAAATTTAAAGAGTGATGATTATACAAAATATAGTTGAGATAATATATAGGTTTCCTAATTAATTATTTAATAATAATTTGAGTAAGAAGATAGCCTCAGTACGAAGCTTTTTTTTCGCCCAATCTTTTTGTTTTTCATCTAATAGCTCACCCATGCCAGATAAGATATTTCTATCACTAGTCTTTTCCAAGAGATCAATACATTTTTGTAATAAATCCTGGAAAGACATTTTAGCTCTGCTCTCAACAATATCTTTATTGATTGGCCAGTTGTTTTTCGAAAAAAACCAAATATCATAAATATCGCGGTTGGCCTTACTGAATCTTTCATATACGGCCATTAACTTATGCGCAAACATATCTTCCTTAACCATTACCAACATTGAAATCCCAAGATATGTCTTAATTTCGTAATGCGAGCCGAAAGATCGACAATTAATTTCAACTTTAATGTTTTGTGATTTTTCTTCATATGAAAGTAAATAAAACAAACTAAATCTCTTCTTGCGCGCTTCTTTCATCTTGCCATGATTTTTAACAATCTGTTCAATTTTTGTAAAAACGTAGTCTCTTTTATCTTCATCTAAAAGATCAAAATCCAAATCTACAGAAAACCGTTCGAGACCATAAAATACATATGCGGCTGTCCCGCCCTTGAATCCTAGAAATGGAGATATCGACGTATCAGAATAAATATCTTTAAGGATTTGTAACATTATATTCTTATGCAAAGTGATATTTATGGTCATATTATTTTTTAGTTTGAAAATTATCGTAAATATTTTTTACTTTTTGCGCCATTCTCTTGTTACTATACATTGGTAACATTACGAAAACTTTATCCCAATTTAAGGGAGATAAGTTATCAAAATGGTAATCTTTATTAATATAAATCGTATCCAAAAACGCCCTTTCTTTTGTTGCTATTGAACACTCTCCATTGTTTGTGATACCAACGCCATCCGTCAAAACCAAATCTTTTATTTTTTTATATGAGTAAATCTGACCATCGCAAGTAATATCTCTAGTTAAATACGAAGCAACAAAAATTTGACTATAATATTGGAATATTATTCCTTCACGCGCCAATACAGTTTCAAAACTTACATATGCGGGAGTAAATATTTTGGTAGCCATTTCAATTTTATTGTAATTTTTATCCTTAGCATAAAAACCCCGACGAATAGGATAAAGCTGGCCGTTTTTTACATAATAACTAACTCTTACTCTTACTGCACTACCGGAGTCGCCCCACAATAATGCAATATCTTTAAACGAAAAGACTGTTTTTTTAGACCGTAAAATTGAACTAATATAATCGCCTTTTTTCATGTTTATAAACCAAATGTTAGCTTTAACCTTATATATGGTTCATATTATACATGGGGATTTAAAGTTCGCAAGGGCGATCGTTTTGAGAAACCATATTTTTTTATTCGCGATTCGCGAATTGCAAATAAATACAGTACACTAAACAAGAAAAACATATTACAAAGAGCAAACAATGCTAAAGCCTCAAGGCATCGTAATACTTTTAAAAATATTATCAACAATGACTCTATCAAAAAAGTCCCTGATAAAATGACGCAAAACAAGCTCGCAAACTATTTATGCATGAGTACCTCAAATGAAATTGGCATGGCTGACAGATATTCATCTCAATTTTCTTGATAATGATGCTCGCAGAAAATTTTATGAAGAAATTGTTAATACTCACTGCGATGCTGTTCTAATAAGCGGTGATATTGCCGAAGCGCCCAGCTTGGCAGATTTTTTGAATGAAATGACGAACCAAATTAAAAAATCCATTTATTTTGTTTTGGGTAATCATGATTATTACAGAGGAACAGTTGATGAGGTACGTAAAACGGTTGCAACGCTAACTAAAACACATGAACAATTGTTTTGGTTACCATCCTCTGGAATACTATTATTGACTAACAATATTATATTATTGGGACAAGATGGTTGGGCGGATGGTCGACTTGGTAATTACCAAAATAGCAGGGTATCGCTTAATGACAGCCGCATGATTATCGATTTATTTCAAAAAAAAATTCTCGGTAAATTTCAATTGCTTGAAAAAATGCAGCAACTGGCTGACATGGATGCAATTGCGCTGCGAAATAATTTAACCCAAGCAATTAGTCAACACCCTAAAAAAATCATTGTATTAACACACATCCCCCCTTTCAAAGAAATTTGTTTTTATGATGGGAAAAGCAGTGATGAAAATTGGCTGCCTTATTTCAGCTCAAAAGCTATGGGAGATGTATTAATACTGGTTGCAAAAAACAATCCATTGATAGATTTTTTAGTGCTATGTGGACACACTCACAGTGAAGGTTATTATCAACCAATAGCTAATTTAATTATTAAGGCGGGCAAAGCCGAGTATTACCAACCTGTAGCGCAAGAAATTATAACGATCTGAAAAGTTGTAAAAAGCAAACAGTGGTAACTGCAAGCCCCCACCGCTTTAATGTATCAACTTATCAAGCGGCAATATATCTTTTAAACTCTGTGGCACATCAAGTTTCTGAAGCTGCCTTTCAATAACATCTTTAACTACTTTCTTCACTGTATGCTGTACCAT
>MGXJ01000064.1:6611-6729 GCA_001801345.1 Gammaproteobacteria bacterium RBG_16_37_9
GTTAATTCTAAAACGCATAGTTAAACGATCAAAATCTGTATGTGGCGGCTCGGTTTTTTCCGGCGCAGATTTATTATTTAACATTGAATGTACTCGCCTGACTTCATACGGAATATCT
>MGXJ01000065.1:0-341 GCA_001801345.1 Gammaproteobacteria bacterium RBG_16_37_9
TGCCATAGTCATTACACCAATCGCCAAAATAATTGTCATGATGGGAGGCAATCCTTCAGGTATAGCAGCAACCACCAAACCGACAATCGCCATAAACATTTCACTGCTATAGTCATGCCAAACTAAAGCACCCACCAAAAAGACCACTATGGCAATCACCACAATTAACACCGTTAACCAACGACCAAAACTATTCATCTGCCGCAGTAATGGAGTATCAATTGCTTCAACCTTAGCCAAAGCATCGCTAATTTCACCAACTTCGGTATTACTACCAGTCGTAACTACAACTCCTAAACCGCGACCATCAGTAACTAAAGTGCTGCTATAAAGAATTGAAT
>MGXJ01000065.1:356-2416 GCA_001801345.1 Gammaproteobacteria bacterium RBG_16_37_9
ATCTTCTGATACTTCGGCAACTCGTTTTTCAACCGGTAAAGATTCTCCAGTTAAAATCGATTCTTGCACCTGCAAATTTCTCGCTTCACATAAACGTAAATCAGCGGGTATTTTATCCCCGCGATTAATCACAACTACATCACCAGGAACAAGCTCCGACGCTGATATAATTATTTTTTTTCCATTACGAATTACTTGTGCAGTTGGTGCAAGCATCGCACGAATAGCGCCAAGCGCCTTCTCGGCTTTTCCCTCTTGGAAAAAACCAAAAATAGCATTTAGGATTACCACTCCAAGAATAACACTCGCATCTACCCACTGAGCTAAATAAATCGTAATCGCTGCCGAAGCAAGCAAAATATAAACCAAAGCATGGTGAAACTGACGCAAAAATCGCAACAACATATTATCTTGTTGATATGCAATAATTTGATTGCGCCTGTAGGTTTTTTGCCGATCTAAAACTTCAGCAGACGTTAATCCCTGTTGTAAATTAGTAGCAAGTTTATTTAAAATTTCAGTAGCACTTAAAGCGTGCCATTTGGTATTAGACATATTTTTTTTTATTTTTAACCTCGACTACTAATTTTGGAACAAGAAACCCTGAAAGCTTTTTTTGCATTTCAGAATAAATTTTCTTGGCTCTTTCTATATTAACATAAAAATGTGCAGCTCCTTTAACTTTGTCAAGTATATGCAAATAACAGGGGATAACACCTACACTAAATAACTTTTCGCTCAAAGCTACCAAAACCTCACTATCATCATTAACTCCTTTTAATAACACTGCTTGATTAAAGATAGTTATATTTTGTTTTCGCAATAAATCTAAACACTCCACAACATCATCATTAATTTCATTTGAATGGTTACAATGAACCATCAAAACAACTGGAATTTTACTTTGAATTAAGCGTGAAGTTACAAGTTTGGGCATTGCTATCGGAACACGGCTATGAATTCTAATTCTTTTAATATGTGGTATTTGGGCCAATTGATCCATAATTTCTTTGAGCTTGCCTTGAGCCAACATCAATGGATCGCCACCACTTAAAATTACTTCAGTTACAGTAGAATCATTTTTGATATAAGAAAAAACTTTTTGCCAATCAGTAATTTTTTCTCGTAAGTGCCTGCGAAAACAAAATCGGCAATTCAGCACACAATTATCCGTTACCAACAATAAAACTCGTCCGTGATATTTATGAATTAATCCAGTAATTGGAGAGTATTTTTTTTCGAAAATGGGATCGGTATTGAATCCCTTAATATTCTGCAATTCACGCTGCTGCGGCAGGATCTGTAACAATAAAGGATCATTAATATCATTTTGTTTAATACGCGCTACAAAACTTTCTGGAACTTGCAGAGGAAATTCAGGAAACAAATTATCTGCCGCGAACTCTGATAAATTTAAACGTAACGTTTGGGCTAATTTCTTTAAACTAGTAATCATTTATGGATATATTACAACCATTGCCTCACTCCTGCAACTCAATCCACTTCCCTTCCAAGCTTTTTATTTTCTCTTCAAGAACTGCGCTTTTCTTTAAGCTATTTTCTAATTCAAGCCTATTTTCGCTCTTATATATCTGGGTGCCAGATAACAGCGCCGCCAACTGCTCTTTTTCAGCATGAAGTTTAGAAATTTCCATTTCCAATAAACGCACCTGCTTCACACTGGACTTAGATTTTTTCTTATCATCACTAGATGCAACAACTTCTTTCGCATCTTCTTTCTTTAAATCACACTCAGAAATCTGTTGTTTTCTAGCATCTAACAACCACTTTTGATAATCATCTAAATCACCTTCAAATTTCACAACCTTACCATCATTAACCAAGTAAAACTCATCCACAGTTGCTTTTAAGAGGTAACGATCGTGAGCTACCAACACTAACGCACCTTCATAATCCTGCAAAGCGTAAGTTAAAGAAGCTCTCATTTCTAAATCTAAATGATTTGTTGGTTCGTCTAATAAAAGTAAATTTGGTTTTTGCCAAATCAACATCGCTAAAACTAAACGCGCTTTTTCACCACCAGAAAAATCTGTTATTGG
>MGXJ01000065.1:2533-3831 GCA_001801345.1 Gammaproteobacteria bacterium RBG_16_37_9
TTGATCAACTTGGTGCTGTGCAAAGTAACCTATTTTCACATCTTTATTAAAAAAAATACTTCCTGCGCTTGCTTGTAAAACTCCAGCAAGAGTTTTCATAAATGTAGATTTACCTGCGCCATTAATACCTAAAATTCCGATCGAATCTTGCGGATTTAAACTAAAACTTATTCCATTTAAAACTTTATGCGCGCCATAAGAAACCTCAGCCTTATCTATAGATACCAAAGGAACACCACAAGCTTTTGGTTTATAAAATTTAAAAGAAAATGGGGAATCAATTTGGGTGATGCTAACTTTCTCCATCTTTTCTATCATTTTCATGCGACTTTGTGCCTGGCGCGCCTTGCTCGCTTTAGCACGGAAACGATCAATATATTTATTAAGATGAGCTATTTTTGTTTGTTGCTTTTCATAAATGCTACGCTCTTGAGCAAGTTTCTCTGCTCTTTGTCTTTCAAAACTCGAATAATTTCCAGAATAAGTTTCAAGCTTGAGGTTACCAATATAAATAACTTTTTGAACAACGTTATCTAAAAAATCTCGATCATGTGAAATAAGCACTAAAGTTCCATCATAGCTTTGTAACCAGCGCTCTAACCAAACGATTGCATCCATATCTAAATAATTTGTCGGCTCATCAAGCAATAAAAGATCGGCTCGACTCATCAATACTTGCGCTAAATTTAAACGCATCCGCCAACCACCGGAAAAAGCGTTCACAGACTTTTGTTGTTCATCGATTCTAAATCCTAAACCAACAAGCAATTTGGCAGCTCTAGATTCTAGCGTATAACCATCGACTTCATATAAGCGATTATGCAACTCCATAACCAAATGCCCATCATGGTTTTCTTCAGCTTTTTTTAGTTGTTGCATTAAAGCCGCTAGCTCTACATCGCCATTCATCACATATTGCAGAGCTGATATAGTTGTATTTGGCACTTCTTGTGCTAAATAAGCGATGCGAATATTTGATTGCACATATATATCACCACCATCTGGTGATGTTTTCTGTAATAGCAAAGAAAATAAGCTGGATTTACCACTACCATTCACACCTACGATCCCAACTTTTTGCTTGGCAAAAATCGTAGCTGATGCTTGATCAAATAATATTTTTTTACCACGTTGTAGTGTAATAGATTGAAGTGTGATCATAGTTGTTCTAAATTTTTGCCCTACCGAGCGACAGCGAAGAATGACGCGTGATTATGCAGGGATTTCTGTACAGAAACAACAAAACAATAGTATTTAAAATTTACGGCTATTAAAAGCTTTTAAAAAACATTGTTTAC
>MGXJ01000065.1:4052-4203 GCA_001801345.1 Gammaproteobacteria bacterium RBG_16_37_9
GGTGGGGTAAAAGTAATTCTAGATGGAGACCCCTGCAATATTTTAGAAAATGAATATGTTAAACCAGGCAAAGGACAGGCTTTCAATCGCGTCAAACTTCGTAACCTTAAAACTGGACGAATTTTAGAAAAAACTTTTAAATCTGGCGATA
>MGXJ01000065.1:4319-4486 GCA_001801345.1 Gammaproteobacteria bacterium RBG_16_37_9
ATTGGCAATACCTCCAAATGGCTAAAAGAGCAGGATATTTGCCTGGTTACCCTCTGGAACAATAATGCCATTGATGTAACCCCGCCAATTTTTGTGACACTTAAAGTAACTGAAACTGATCCTGGATTACGCGGCGATACTGCAACTGGCGGCAGCAAAGCAGCGAC
>MGXJ01000065.1:4773-4891 GCA_001801345.1 Gammaproteobacteria bacterium RBG_16_37_9
GCAGCGGTGATATTTATCAAATTTTCAAAGCATTTCGTAAAGATGAGCTAGGTCGTTTACATAATCCTGAATTTACCATTTTAGAATGGTATCGCCTTAACTTTTATCATCATGATTT
>MGXJ01000065.1:5012-6985 GCA_001801345.1 Gammaproteobacteria bacterium RBG_16_37_9
CAATTAAAATTACTTGCTAAAAAAAATAATTTATTTGTTTCGGGATTAGAAAATGATTGTGACTCCTGGCTACAACTACTATTTACTCATTTAGTTGAACCAAAATTAAACTTAGAACAACCAGTTTTTATCTATGATTTTCCAGAATCACAAGCGATGCTCGCCAAAGTCCGCCCTGGAAAGATAAAAATCGCTTCACGTTTTGAGGCTTATTACAAAGGAGTTGAACTTGCCAATGGTTTTCACGAGTTAAATAATCCTAAAGAACAACGCAAAAGATTCAACGATGATTTATCTAAACGCAAAAAATTAAATTTACCGCCGATACCTCTTGATGAAAAACTTCTAGCTACGCTTGCAAAATTACCAAACTGCTCCGGCGTTGCTTTGGGAATTGATAGATTATTACTGTTAGCTTGTGATGCTGCGTCGCTAGATAAGATTTTGTGCTTTCGTAATTAAAGAACCTTAAACCTAAAAAGAACAATGGGAATTATAAAATATTGAGGTAGCCGCAGGCTTTAGCCCATACGCGTCAAGCTAAGAAAAAAGCACGTTACCCCAAAGAAGCGTGTCATCCCGGCGAAGGCCGGGATCCAGGGAAAAGCAGCAAGATGCATAGGGTGATGGTTTTAGTAAATTGCTGGATCCCTGCTAGAAGCATGCAGGGATGACACACTTCTTTGGGATGACAAGAATTAACTTTACAGCAAGCCAGTAGCCCCCCATCAGTCTTAGCTTGACGCGTATGGGCTTTAGCCTGCGCTGCTAATAACGCAGGCTAAAGCCTGCGGCTACCTCCTTCACCAAAAACTAGGGACAATTAACATTTTATCATTCTAACTGCGGTTTTTAGGTTAAAAAAACTAAAGAGCTTTTTATTTTTCACGCTCTGGCTTGAGTCTCATTGACATCGTTGCTCCAACCTCAAGCGAACTTGTTATTTCTTTTTTAATCGCTCCCAATGCCGGATCGCTGTCTGATATTTTTGATAAAATACGGCTTAAATCTTTTTTAAGATCATCAAATTTATACTTGCTTTCTGTTATTGTCTTATAGATACAGGAATTAATATTTTGGATCGTCCTGTTATTTTGATTAAGTTTGCTAAACAGATCGTTCTGTTGCAGCATTTTATGCAGTAAAGCAGCGTCCTGAGATGCATGCTCTTTATCTTGTCCGAAAGCAAAATAGTGTTCTAGCAGCATTACACAATGCGGCTCGTCCAAATCTCGTAATTTTTCACAGGTCAAGGCTGTTTTTTTACCAAGGTCGGCTGTTATGGCTTTTATGATTACAGCTGGCTCTATTTTTGCAAGCAATTCTAGGCAATCTGCGATAGGAACTTCAGAATAAGTTTCTATGAAAGTATTTTTTTCCATGGCTTCGTTTAGTTTTCTGTTTAACTGCTCTTCTTTTGTTGGTTCCAAAGTTTTGTCCTCGAAAAAGGAACAGATCCTGATCCCTTAAACATTAAACCTAAAATGAGCTACATCACCGTCCTGCATTATATAATCCCTACCTTCAAGCCGCAACTTTCCTGCCTCACGTGCGCCCTGCTCACCGTTATATTTTATATAATCATCGTAAGCGACGATTTCAACACAAATAAAACCACGTTCAAAATCAGTATGAATTACACCTGCGGCTTGCGGTGCCTTTGACCCTTTATCTACAGTCCAAGCATGTACCTCTTTTGGACCTACAGTAAAAAATGTCTGCAGCCCTAGTAAATCATAACCAGCATGAATAACACGATCGAGCCCAGGTTCAACTAAACCAAGATCAGCTAAAAATTCATCTTTCTCATCATCATCAAGCTCGGCAATTTCAGATTCAATGGTAGCGCATATTGGCACTAAAACTGCATTTTCTTTTTTAGCGAGCCCCCCTACTGCTTCAAGATACGGATTATTTTGCATACTTTTTTCATCAACATTCGCGATATAAAGCACCGGCTTTACAGTTAATAG
>MGXJ01000065.1:7056-7331 GCA_001801345.1 Gammaproteobacteria bacterium RBG_16_37_9
CAAGAATCGTATTATCAGAAGCTGCTTCTTTGTCGCCGCTTTTTACTCCTTTGGCAGATTTATGCAGTGCTTTTTCTACTGTATCTAAATCCGCTAAAATCAGTTCGGTATTAATTATCTCAATATCTGTTACAGGATCTACTTTACCTGCAACATGAACCACATCAGAATCATCAAAACATCTTATAACATGTGCTATCGCCTGAGTTTCACGAATATTAGCTAAAAATTGATTGCCCAACCCCTCGCCTTGTGCTGCTCCTTTAACCAAACCA
>MGXJ01000065.1:7403-8734 GCA_001801345.1 Gammaproteobacteria bacterium RBG_16_37_9
GGTACTGGCACCACTCCAACATTGGGATCGATAGTACAAAACGGATAATTTGCCGCAGCAACTCGCGCTTTAGTTAAAGCATTAAAAACCGTAGATTTACCTACATTTGGTAACCCAACAATCCCACATTTAAAACCCATATGATTTTTTCTCGTAAAACTAAATAGGCAACTGAAGATCAGGATCAAGCTTCAACAACTGCTCCTTAAAAATACTATGAATTCTCTCTAAATCAGCTTTAGTATCGCCTTCAAATCTCATAGTTAAATACGGTGTAGTATTCGAAGATCGAATTAAACCAAAACCATTATCATAGTCAACTCGCAAACCATCGATAGTAGTAATTCTACCACCGGGAAATTGGGCTTCTTTGATTAATTTTTCTATGATTGTAAATTTTTGTGACTCTGCAACTGGAACTTTTAACTCAGGAGTATTAACGCTATCTGGTAACTCGGCAAAAACCTCGCTACAGCTTTTCTTATCTTTAGTCAGCATCTCAAGAAACCTAGCAGCCACATAGATACCATCATCAAACCCAAACCATCGCTCTTTAATAAACATATGCCCACTAAGTTCACCAGCAAGCAGCGAACCAAACTCCTTCATCTTAGATTTAATCAGCGAGTGGCCTGTTTTATACATTAGCGGAACTCCGCCATGCTTTGTAATTTGTTCTGCTAAATGTCTGGTACATTTCACATCAAAAGTAACAGTCATCCCAGGATGTCGAGTTAAAAAATCGATAGCAAATAGCATTAGCAACCGATCAGCGGCGATTATCTCTCCTTTTTCAGTGACCACACCAACACGATCAGCATCGCCATCAAATGCTAAACCAACATCTGCTTTTTTGGATTTAACCAACGCTACCAACTCTTCTAAATTTTTCGGCACTGATGGGTCTGGTTGATGATGCGGAAAGTTGCCATCGACTTCACAATAAAGT
This sequence comes from Gammaproteobacteria bacterium RBG_16_37_9, assembly GCA_001801345.1. Taxonomy (GTDB): domain Bacteria; phylum Pseudomonadota; class Gammaproteobacteria; order UBA9339; family UBA9339; genus UBA9339. The sequence goes on from MGXJ01000065.1 coordinate 8,353, forward strand.
TCAGTTACATCACAACCAAGCATTCGAAATAACCTAGGCGCAACTAGACCACCAACACCATTACCACAATCAATAATTACTTTTAATGATCGTGACAACTTAACATCACTTGTAACTCTCTGTAAATAATCATCGATAATCTCAATTTGATTTACTTTGCCAGAACCAAATTTAAAATCCTTCTTAATGATGCGCTTATATAATTCTTGAATTGCATCGCCATATAACGTTTCGCCACCAATAACTATTTTAATTCCATTATAGTTTGGCGGATTGTGACTGCCACTTAACATAACTCCGGAATGAGATTCCATAATAGCAGCTGCATAATATAAAATTGGCGTAGTAACTTCATCAATATTAACTACATTACAACCGGTTG
>MGXJ01000065.1:8936-9391 GCA_001801345.1 Gammaproteobacteria bacterium RBG_16_37_9
AACAATTTTATAATCTACCATAGTTATTTTCTCCCCGTATGTCCAAAGCCACCATCACCGCGCCCCGATGTTACAAAATCAGACACAACATTAAAATTAGCGTGTAATACTGGCACAATAATTAATTGCGCAATACGTTCACCCGGTACAATAGTAAACGTTTCGCTACCACGATTCCAACACGATACCATAATTTGACCCTGATAATCAGAATCAATCAAACCAACTAAATTACCAAGAACAATCCCGTGTTTATGCCCAATACCTGATCTTGGCAAAATCATTGCAGCATAATTATGATCTGCTATATGCATAGCGATCCCTGAAGGAATTAATTCTACTCCCCCCGGTTTAAGTACTAGGTCTTTATCAACACAAGCCCGTAAATCAAGCCCAGCAGAACCATCAGTAGCATAATGTGGCATTGGATAAACAGAACCAATGCGTTTATTAAA
>MGXJ01000066.1:0-2711 GCA_001801345.1 Gammaproteobacteria bacterium RBG_16_37_9
CAAACCGCCATTAGCATCAAAACAAGATGAATAAAGAATAGTATCTTCCATGCCTAAAAATTGGCTAAGACGTTTTTCTAGTTCTTTGTGAATGCTTTGGGTGCCGCAAATAAAACGCACTGATGATAAACCAAAGCCATAAGTGTCTAAGGCTGTTTTTGCGGTGGTGATTAATTCAGGATTATTAGCCAAACCTAAATAATTATTGGAGCACATGTTTATTGCTAAATCACCGCCAGCTGTTTTAATAACAGCAGATTGGGGTGAAGTTATAACGCGCTCCTGTTTATAAAATCCATTTTCAACTAGTTTTTTTAATTCTTCGGTTAAATGTTCATAAAATGTATTTGACATAAAATTACCTCAAAATCGAATAGATTAGTTTATTTTAGCGACCAAATTAATTACAATTTCAACAAAAATCAATAGGATGATTATGCTTTCAAGCATATTTGAATGGCGATGTTGCAGTTGACTGGTTAACATGTCAAAAAGTTCGTGCAAAACATCAAGTTTTTGGTTCAGTGTAGTAACGCGCCGAGAAATATCCAAGAATTTCTCGATCATGTTGTAATAATCCTCAAAACTTGGGTGTTCCCAAAAATATTCAGGAGCTGCCAAGTATTCACTATTTAAATTTATCGAACTACGTGCCAGAAAAATTTGCCCCATGCGGCGGGAGATTTCTTTTTGGGAAAGCGAAATATTGCCTTTTCTGGCGAGTTGTTCTGGATAATGGCTGTTTTGTTCAATGGTTTTTTGCACCGCGCTTTCGTAGGATTCTAGTTGAATTGATTGGGCAAGGCCATAAGAGATAGCTAGTTTTAATTGGGCATTGTCCGATTCTAAGCTAATGATATCTATGTTAAAGCGCTCGTGAGTTGCCATCTCTACCCGATCGCCATAGCGATACACAAATCTGCCTACCTCAGTTATGGGTAGGGGGTTAACTGAGAATTGTTTCAGCTGTTCAAGCAGCTGTTTTTCTTCAGTGCGTTTTAAGCCCCATGTAACTAGGCAGCCATAAGAAAAAATGAAAATATTGTATTCTTTGTGGGGATAGGAGATATGCAATACCTTACGGTATTGTTTAACCGTATGACCAGTGTTTCGAAAAAAGCTCGCAATTGGAGGCAAGCGGTAGCTTTCGGTTGGGCAAAAAGAGGAGCAGCGCATATATCGTTGTTTTCCTAAAAAAGAGTTAGAGGATGATACTAGATTTTTGCTTGATCGGGAATAGAAAGGTTGATAAAAAAAAGGGAAGAAAGGGATGTCATTCTCGGACAAGCGAAGCGTAGATCCGAGGTCTTCCTCCTTACTGTCATCCTCGTGCTTGACACGAGGATCTAGCATAGCGTGTGTCGAGATCCTCGGGTCTTCGCCCGAGGATGACAAATAAAAGAGCCCGAGAGCCTGCCCTCGTGTTTAACACGAGGGATGACAACTAAAAAGTCCGAGAGCCTGCCCTCGTGTTTAACACGAGGGATGACAACTTTATAGTCTTTCCAATCATCACTGCCTCTTCAGGCACCAAAACCTCTATGACTTTAGAGCCAATTTGTATCTGGTATGGGCCTATAGGCTTGATATCATAACTATAACCATCTCCACGCATAGCGGCGGTAGGATAGGGGACAATAAAATTATATTTGCCATTTTTTACTTTAGTGGTTTGTTCATATGTAAAAATCCGATCAAATTTAGTTTTAAGTTTTAAAGTTAAATTAACTCTAGTGCCATCTGCGATGTCTTTTGATACTTCTCCGTTTATGGTAGCACCCTTAACTTTTTCAAAAATTTTATCTCCTTTTACAGGGTTGCGAGCATTATGTATAAAGACAGTTTTTTCTTTGTTAGCCCAATACATGCGGTTAGCATCTGTTACAAATTTTAATGCATCCTTGTAGTTTTTAAAATTTAGTATTTTTGCATCTACGTAGAAATACGGTTTAAATATAGCTCTCCTTAACATCACTAAATAGTCGCCACCTGATTCATAAATTAAACGAAAATGTTGTAAGCCATTTGCGTCATTATAAAAAAGTCTATTGAGCATTGATTGATGAAATTTTGCTGAATCTATTGGAATTTTAATATTTAAAGTTTTTTGGGGCAGAGTAATTTTGTGTTTTATGTATGTAGTCCAGTTTTCAGTGCCTTTATACCAAACGCTTATACCACCAATATTGTTGGCCGTTTTATTATCAATAAAAATATATTTAGACCCCATAATATCGAGGTTTTCAACCGCTTTTTTTTCATCGGCGCTTGTAAAAAATAACGCGGCTCCAGTGGCTTTGTTTTTTTCAATAATGCCTTGTTGAAAAGGATTAGTATTAGGAATTCGCTCGGCAATATAAGTAATTTGATGACCAATCTCCCACCACGCCATTATTCCATATGCACTTTTAGGGTAGTTATAGGGTAAGTTCGGATCTTTGGGAATAGGATAATAACCCGCAGCATAATCGAAATCTTTTTTGATAATTTTTCCTTGGGGGTCTGGAGTATGTTTTTTTAACCACATATAGGTGTCGTATCTTTGGCGGGTTATTTGTATGCCAGATGGCATAGTTCTATCCATTAAGAACATTAATATTGGAACTATTATGAGAAAGGCAAATATACAAAAAGAGGCATATATAGCAATTTTTTGTAGTTTAAAATGGAGCTTGCAGTTTGGCTTTAACTTGCCGAGTAAATTAAGAAAT
>MGXJ01000066.1:2890-3096 GCA_001801345.1 Gammaproteobacteria bacterium RBG_16_37_9
ATAAGTAAACCAGAGCCGTGTTATAGTAAGTTTATTACCACTTTGATTTATAATGGACGGTCGCACTTCAGAAACGGTTCTCATGCCAGAGGTCGGTTCAAATAGCATTTTACAGCCATCTTGTGTCAGAGCATAAAGTTTAGGAGCATAATGACGTAAAATAAAAATTGCCAGAATAAATATAGCCATAAGAACTAGAGAGTATA
>MGXJ01000066.1:3177-3255 GCA_001801345.1 Gammaproteobacteria bacterium RBG_16_37_9
TAATTGGTTGGGTTAAAGAGTAATATGACAGTTCAAAATGGGGATTCATTAGAGCATATGGCAATACCATAATTGCGG
>MGXJ01000066.1:3271-3444 GCA_001801345.1 Gammaproteobacteria bacterium RBG_16_37_9
AGTTACTAAAAATAATAGATATTCGGGATTATTATTTTTTAAATGATCAATAGTTAATTGGGTAATAAAAAAGATTAAAAAAATCGCGCCGAACATTAATGCAGCTGGCCAGACTAAAACGAATAAACCAAATGAAATCCCGGAAAGCAGACTATAAACTAAGAAGATGCGAT
>MGXJ01000066.1:3577-3928 GCA_001801345.1 Gammaproteobacteria bacterium RBG_16_37_9
AAAAACAGTGATTATGGCCGCTGTTTTTCCAAAAAGAGTGCGTGCGATAAAATAAAGAGGAATTAAACATAATGTTCCCATTACTACTGGTGTATATGCCCCTACAATATTGATTAACTCTGGAGTTGGATGCCCCAAGCCTGCAATTAAAGCAGCGCTGGCAATAATTAAGGTAAATAGCGGGCCAAAATGAACCTGGTTGCCATACGGAAAGTGAGTAAAGGGATCAAAAAATACCCTCAGTGGAAAATGGTATATGGTGTTATGAACTAGGCGCATATGATAGACAGCATCATCTGCCGCAAAATTTACAAATTTACCATAATCACCAGGCCAATCAGTAAATATCAA
>MGXJ01000066.1:3974-5125 GCA_001801345.1 Gammaproteobacteria bacterium RBG_16_37_9
CTTAGATTATCTTCGGGAATTATATTAAAATTTGTTGATAGACGGTTATGCATACACAAAAAACCCAGAAATCATACTAAGATTCTGGGTTTTTAAATTTAAACTATAACTAAAGACTAACAGTTGCCAACAATGGCAACCGATGTATAGATATCACTTGCTACAGTATAAGTAACTTTACAGGCCTCGATATCAGTAGCGCCATTTTTTGTGTATTTACCGCCACCGTTAAAAGTAAAGCCAGTGGTGTCAGACAGAGCCGCATTTATCCCAAGATCGTTAGCTGCTGGATATCTACCTCCAACGCCTAGTTCTATATTGGCACCAGTGCCTATATTGACGCTAGAGCCAGTAGCTACTGCTTGAGCAACCGCTATAGAATGCACCATCTCTGCTGCTGCGTGTATAGCCCCGTCAAGACCTCTTACCGTAGAAATACGAGCTTCCTTATCAAGGCTCATATACTTTGGTATAGCAAACGCTGCTAAAATACCGAGGATTATAATTACGATAATCAATTCTATTAATGTGAAGCCTTTTTGTTTATTCATGGTCTAACTCCTTTATAATTTAAAATTGGTCTACAAATTCAATAAAGCACATTCTACTAGGAACCTGCTTAAAAAACAATTAATTTTTTAGTATATTTAGTATACAATGTTAATTTTCATGCAGCCCGTGTTTGGATTTAAGATAATATCTTGCTGTGAAGGACAGGGTCGCCTCATTAAAAAATACTATATCGACATAAATATTGTTTATCGTAAAATTTTAATGAGGCGACCCTGATGTGAAGGATAAAGCTACTTGAAGATTATCAAGGGTTCAGCTATGGATGAAGTAAAAAAATGATTGCAACCACCAGGTATAGTAGAAATTGAGGATATAAGCACATGAATATGACCATAAAGGAAATCTTAGAATATGCCGTGTCGCGGAATGCTTCCGATATCCATCTTTCTTGCGGTATAGCCCCAAGCATTAGGGTTGATAATGATCTTGAACCTATAGAAGGATTTAGTAAGCCACTAAATGATGCAGATATTAGAGAGATTTTGAACGATATTTTGCCAGATGAGTATAAAAGCGGTTTAGGCAATAAGTTTGATATTGATCTTGGTTTTGAAGATGGTAATTTAAACGCTCGTTTT
>MGXJ01000067.1:0-5535 GCA_001801345.1 Gammaproteobacteria bacterium RBG_16_37_9
CTGTATTCTTCTAAAGCATAATTGGGATTTCCTTTTTTTTCATGGATCTTTCCTAACACTATGTGAATATGAGCTTGAGTTAAAAATACTATGTCTTCTCTACCAACTAGCTTATTTTCTACTCTGAGAGCACGATTACATTGATTCCTTGCTAAATCATACTGACCATCATCGAAATATATTAAAGCCTTGTCAAACTCTAGTTCGGTCAAAACACACGAAGGCATATTGTAATAATATTCTTTAGCCTCTTTTATCATCTGTTCTAGCTTTTTTTTACCAGCTTCTTTTTTTCCAATTAGAAGGAAAAATTTTATCTTAAAATCTTCCGCGAACAACCTGTTTACTTTACTCTGTATAGTTTGGTTATTGATCTTTATATAATATTCAATTGCTTTCATTCCGGTATCCACATCTCTAAGTTCATAGCTTAACCACGTATTAATGTGCCAGTATTGTAATAAACAAAAGGTGCTATCTACATAGTCCATGATTTTTTTAGCTTTTTCTATATATTTCTTGGCCTCCTTAAGATCGCCTAAATATAGGTAAAATTGGGATAGGTTAATATAGATAAAAAAAAGCTCTTTATGATTTTTATGATTTTCAATTATGCTTAGCAAATGTAACATTTCTTTCTCAAACATAGATAAATTCTCTCCCGATGCAAATATCAAATCTGAGGATACCAAACTTGCATATAACAACGCCTTTTGGGAGGGAATTATACGATCCATGTTTTTATTATAGATTTTATTAGCTAACTGCTGATACAAAATATAATTAGCATATTTATTAAGTAGCAGGTTATTTAATTTTAAGGAAATAATTACCGTGTTTATTACTCCTTCATCAATAATATCGTTTTGCAATGCCATGTCTATAAACGCATACAAGGGGGCTACTTGGTTATTGGTGGCATCGAGATTGTTTAAATATCGAAAGTTTTTTTCTGAATAAAAATCACTAAAATGTTTGCTCAAGGTAAGAATAATTCCTTTTTTATATATAGCGTTTTTAGTATTAAATTTTTTAACAGCCTCTTCTCTTATAATATCATGGATGTTTAAAATCTGAGATTGTCCATATGTAGTTGTTTGAACAACTCCATATCTGCTCAAGATAATTAAATTTTGATCAATTTTATTCCCGAACAGGTCATTTATTAATTTTTTTGTAATATCCGTTTTCAGTAATGCTAACATGTATAACACTTTAGCTGATTCCTTATCTTTTCGTTCGATTTCCTGTAAAGTATGATCTAATACTCTGCGATAATTATCATTATATTCTTGGGTAATATCAGAGTGTATAGGTATTTGTTTTGAGTCAAGATTTCTATATTTTTCTAAATAAGAGCTAATCCCGTCTTTATGCATTAATATCTCTTCGCTAGTTTGGGCTAAAGCTAAGGGATAATTGTATAAAGCTTTATATAATTTAACGATATCTTCTTTTTTTTCTCCCGGATGAATTTTGAATAAAAATTGTTCTGATTCTTGATTGGTAAATGATCCCAAAGACAAAACATTATCTCCAAAATTCTGTTTTTCTCTTGTGGTAATGATTATATGTTGCTTGGCGGCGGCTTTCGTCTTTGGTAGTTTTATATCCTTAGTGCTTAATACATTATCATATATCAACAACCATCTGCAATTACACTGCGAAAGCAGCGAATTGGTAAAGTCTACTATGGCACTAGGCGCAATATCTTTTATATTAATGTGAAGTAATTTTTTAAATTTCTCGTTGTTACTTAAATGAGTTAATAGATTCTCATACTGTATTCCTAGGTCACCTCTGAGATCAAACCACCATATCAAATCATACTTTTGTTCATTGATATAACTATATTCTTTCGCTAATTGAGTTTTTCCTACACCGCCATATCCTGTTAAATAAACTATTCCATACCGTACAAGATTTTTTTGTATTTCGTCTAAATATGATGTTCGTCCAGTAAAATATGCATTTCTTGAAGGCATATTTTTTATGATCTCAGATGCGAATATCTCTGCAGATAAAGACCAAATTATTAAAGACAATAGTATGAGCTTGATATAATAGGTGGGTTTTTTTGTCATAGTGGACTAAACTTTATTTTTATTATATTGTCATCAGTGATATTTGTTTCTTGGTCTTCTTCTGTTTCAGGATCCATAATGTTAATGGATATAAACATTACATTAACTTCGTCTTTTTTGGTATCTTTAATTTCTATTTTTGCTTTTTGACAAAGTTTTTCCAAAACAGGGCTTGGTAACTCATGCATTCGAATTTTGTCGCTTAGCTTTTGCTTGTATTCATAACCAATGTCAGTTATTTCAATATTCGCGGATCCTTGATCTTGAGAAATTTTTATAATTATTTCTGAAGATAATTTAGACCTATAGATTGTTTTAAAAATTAAGTTTAACAGCACAATAAACACCATCTCCCTATCAGATGTTATACTTTTAATGGTATCTTTATGATCAAAGGTGATTTTTAGGTTGCTTTTGATAATACGATAACTAAAAAACTTCTCAATTTTCCGCAAGCAATCCATTAGATCTATTTCTTCTATGTAGATATCTCTTGTGATTAATTGGTGAATGCAGTGCGTAAAATATTCACTAGATAATTCTTGAGTAAATAGCACGTTATCATATAGTTTATTGTAGTCTATAGATTGTTTGATTGATTCCTGATTATTTTTATCTAATGCAATTAATAAAGAAGCATTGTTCTTGAATAATCTATAATTTCTTATGAATAGAAATATTGATTGAAACAAATATAATATAAAAAAATACGATAATGTAGTAATAATAAAATTCTTATGTGCTTCTAAAAATGAATTAGCGCTTATTTTTAAAAGAGTTGCTTTTTTTATGGGTATTGTTGTAATTTCGCCATATCTCCATGATTTATTTTTTAAAATATTATTTAATATTTTTTCCCTATCTACAAATACTTTAATGCATTTACTGTTATAGCATTCTATGGCAGAAATTATATTGCTACTGCTTGACGTTTTATTACTAACCCCGTTTACAATAGCATCTTTAGGTTCACTAAATTTAAGCTCGTTAATTGGAGGCAAGCTATATGCAGCACTACTTACTGAATTAAAATAATTTATATTCTCTGGCAATTCATTCTTTAGTATAAGTACTATTATTTTTTTGTATTTATCTAAAATTACATCATATTCTTTTTCTATATTGTAATTTAATTTACTTAAATTTTTGTAGTTTGTTCTGATGGAAATACTGGAAAATAAAACCGTAAAAATTATATATACAATGGTCAATATATTTATCAGGTAAAAAAATCTTTTGACTGGTATGGTCATTTATTGCCATCGGTAAGTCGTTAAAGTAAGCATGATACCGCAAGCTGTTAAAAACGCTAGTGCTTTGACGGGGATTCCACGAAAATTTTCGGGTTATAAGTTTTTGTATAGGCGACACTGATATCCAAAATATAGTTTCGGGACTCAAGATAACAATTGTCCGATATAAACCAAAGCCGCATCAATTCTTTTCAGCGCACGCTGTTTTCCTAGTAATCGCAGCGTTACGTTAAGAGGCGGAGATACTGTAGTTCCAGTAACCGCGACCCGAATTGGTTGCGCAACTTTGCCGAGTTTGAGATCAAATTGTTTGGCGATATCTTCGATTGCTTGGTGCAAATTTTCATCAGTCCAATCTGGAAGATTTTCAAGAGTTTGTTTTAATGCTTTTATAATTGGAAGAATCTCTGGCTTTAAGTGCTGTTTTGCTTCTTCTTGGTAGTTTTCAAATTCTTCATAAAAGCATCTGCTTTTTGTTGCCATCTCAACTAAAGTTTCTGCTCGCTCGCGCAGGGCAACAACAAGTTCTTCTAGTGTAGGCCCATTTTGATAGTTGATTCGAAGCTCTTGCATTATTGGCACAAGATGAGTTGCTACTATTTTTGGATCTAATGTTTTAATATAGTGACGGTTAAGCCAGAGTAATTTTTCTGGATCAAATGAGGCGGCAGCCTTGTTTATATCTTTAACATCAAACAACTTAATCATTTCATCGCGCGAGAAAATTTCTTGATCTTTGTGCGACCAACCGAGGCGGATTAAATAATTTAATATAGCTTCTGGTAAAAATCCTTCTTCTTTATATTGTAATACGCTGGCTGCACCGTGACGTTTTGATAATAATTTGCCGTCTTTTCCTAGAATTAATGGAACATGGCCATATATTGGTGGCTCGGCTTTAAAAGCGCGAAAAATATTTATTTGTCGCGGGGTATTATTAATATGATCGGTGCCTCGAATAACGTGAGTTATTTTCATGTCAAGATCATCAACCACGACGCAAAAATTGTAGGTCGGAAAACCGTCGGTGCGAATAATGATTAAATCGTCAAGCTCGCTATTTTGAAAGCTAAGCGGCCCCATCACTTGATCTTCAAAATCTACCGAGCCTTCTTTGTCATTTTTAAAACGGATTACAAACGGTTGGTCTTTATCAGCTGGCAAATTTTTATCGCGACAATGTCCGTCGTATTTGGGTTTTTCTTTGTTGGCTAATTGTTTTTCTCGTAATTCAGTTAATCTTTCTTTAGAACAATAACAGCGATAAGCAGAGCCTTCGGTAATTAATTTCTCTGCTGCTTTGCGATAGAAGTCGAAGCGGCTTGTTTGATAAAATGGTCCGGCATCGTAATTTAAACCCAACCAATTCATGCTATCTATGATAATTTGCGTCGCTTCTTTGGTTGAGCGTTCTTGATCGGTGTCTTCGATACGCAAAATAAACTTACCGCCGTGATTGCGAGCATATAACCAGGAATACAGCGCTGTTCGAATGCCGCCTAAATGTAAATTTCCCGTTGGGCTTGGTGCAAATCTAGTGCATACTGTCATAAATGTTTTGTGGCTCTGGACAAGGATATGGGCTATAAACTATTATCATACTTTACATGTTTTATGGAAAAAGTGAAGCGACAACGTAGTTGTCGTCCTGAGCGTAGCGAAGGATCTCCATGGAGATCCCTCGCAAGCTCGGGATGACATCCGTGTCAAATCGGGCGATTAGCTCAGTTGGTAGAGCACTGCTTTCACACGGCAGGGGTAGCTGGTTCGAATCCAGTATCGCCCATTTAAAAAGGGACCAAGACACCTTATGCATAATATAGAGCTAAAACCGTCTCCTATTCATGGCTATGGAGTATTTGCTACAAAAGATATTTCTCCAAAAGAGGTGATCGAAGAATGTCCCGTGATTGTTTTTCAACGTTTGGAACTCGAATATCGGAATGAGCTTTCAAACAGGTTATTTTTTTGGGATGATGCAAATAGTGCTATTGTTTTAGGTTATGGCTCAATGTATAACCATGCTAAAGACTACAATGCAACATTTTCTGTAGATCGTAACAATCAACGGATGATATTTATAGCTACCAAGCACATAGCTACTGGCAGTGAGATTTTGGTTAACTATGGTGATGATTGGTTTTCTTCTCGCAACAATAAAACTGCAGTAATAAATCAGCAGGAAAGAAAAAACAATC
>MGXJ01000067.1:5583-6501 GCA_001801345.1 Gammaproteobacteria bacterium RBG_16_37_9
CTAAGATTTTTCCGGTTAGTTTATAATTATATAATCGCTTCTAGTATTACTGGAATGCCGCGAGCCAAAGAGATGGTTACGGAAGTATAGACCAAAATATTACTGATATAGCTGAACAAATCGTTATGGATAATAAAAATTTGTGGCCAAATCTCTGCTGCTGGAATTAGGAAAAACAACCAAGAAAAAGTTATAAGCTTGATAAAGCCAATAGCAAAACGCATGGTTCTGCTAGCAACCAAAAATTTGCCAAGAGGTGTTCTCATAATGCTAAATGGTAATTTACCTTGATCAGCGTGATGTTTTCTTAGGCTGTCAACTAAAATACCCCGGGTTACAAAAATTATTGCAATCCAGATCGACACTGCTCCAAGCTCTGCCAAAATAAGCCATAAAGTAATCTCAATGATGCGATCTGCTGCTATGTCAAATACAGCGCCAAATACCGTGGTCTCATTGCGAGCTCTCGCTATTTTTCCATCTAAGCCGTCAAGAAGAATATTGATAATTATTAATGGGGCGTTTAGGAGCTGCCATTGTGGGGCGGCGTATAAAGCGATTGCTCCGATGATAAATACCGACATTAATCGGAAAAGTGTGATTAAATTAGCCATTAAAATTATCCGTGTTTAATTAATTTTATAGGGCGCCATTGTAACTACTTTTTGAAAATTTTGGAAGAAAAAGCATCGATAGTTCGATAGGTATTACAGATTTAGTGATAGCGCCTACAGAGATATAATCGACGCCAGTTTTGGCAAAAGAGCGAATGTTTTTTAAATTTACCCCGCCAGATACCTCTAGTTTAACTTTGCCATTATTTATTTTTACCGCAGAACGAATTGTTTTTAACATAAAGTTATCCAGCATGATTATATTTGTTTTGGTGGTTAACGCTTCACGCAGTTCATCCAGACT
>MGXJ01000067.1:6513-8039 GCA_001801345.1 Gammaproteobacteria bacterium RBG_16_37_9
AAAGCTTTTTTGCTTTGGCTACAGCGTTAGTAATTGAGCCGCAAGCAGTAATGTGATTTTCTTTGATTAAGATTGCGTCATAAAGACCAAGGCGATGGTTATGACCGCCGCCACACTTTACCGCATATTTTTGCGCTAAACGAAGTCCTGGCAAGGTTTTGCGAGTATCTAATAATTTAGTTTTGGTTCCTTTAAGTTTAGCTACAAATTGGCTAGTTAGAGTTGCAGTACTAGATAATGTCTGTAAGAAATTTAATGCGGTGCGTTCGCCAGTTAATAAAGAGCGCGCCGGCCCTTCTAATTTGCATAAAATCTTTTTTGATCGGGCCCAAGTGCCATCTTCAATCAACCAAGTTATTTTTATTTTTGGATCGATTTTTGCAAAGATTGCATCTACAAAATTTGTGCCGCAAATAATAGCTTTTTGTTGGCAGATAATGTGGGCAGCTGACAAAGTATTGCGTGGGATTAAGCTTGCGGTGATATCTTTACCGCCAATGTCTTCTTGCAATGCCAGGTTTATTATTTTAAGAAAATTTTTTTTATTCATGTTTTTGATGAAGAGTGCTTGCGCAAACGTTTTCTTTGTTGCAAACCCCAGATAGTTGCTATCGGTCCAGATAATGCATAACTAGCAAAAATAAAAAATAATACTTTTTCAGGATCAATCGAAACTAAAGCAATAACTAACACCATTATCAAAACCACTACAAAACGGATATTATCTTTTAATTCAGCATCTTTAAAACTACGATAACGAATATTGCTTACCATCAAAATGCCAACAATAATCATAGTTAAAGCTAAAGTTATCATGGTTGTTTTATTGGTGAAGCCAAGATCGTGACAAATCCAAACTAAACTGCTAACTATGGCTGCAGCAGATGGACAAGGCAATCCTTGGAAATATCTTTTTCCAACGCTATCAAGTTGCGTATTGAAACGCGCTAAGCGTAGAGCAACTGCAACCGTATAAATAAAAGCAGAAATCCAGCCAAATTTCCCAAGGTCAGATAATCCCCAAGTATAAGCTAAAAATGCTGGCGCTACGGCAAATGAGACCATATCGGCCATGCTATCGAATTCAGCACCAAAAGAGGTCATGGTGTTAGTTAGGCGAGCCACTTTCCCGTCAAGAGTATCCATGATCATTGCAATGAAGATTGAAATGGCAGCGTTGTCATAATTGCCTTTAAAGGATGAAACAATAGCAAAAAAACCAGCAAAGATTGAGCCAATAGTAAACAAATTTGGCAATAAATAAATTCCTCGTGGCCTGCGTGGTTTAGTAGTCATAATTAAATCTCTTTAGAAAAGAAGTATGATAACAAAGGGGACAAGTTCTTACAATCAACAACGTTAATGGGCACGGTAAACGCATCTAAATAATATTTCTGCTGCTTATACTTTAATCCTGCTGTTATCCGATGCTTAGGAAATAAACGGACTCTGTCGGCGCCGGTATCCTATTGTTTGGCTACGCTTAACCCATCTTTAGGTTTTTATGAAAAAAAACCTAAAGATGG
>MGXJ01000068.1:0-107 GCA_001801345.1 Gammaproteobacteria bacterium RBG_16_37_9
TTTTCAGATTGGACCTAAAGGGATTTTGATAAGGAATTGCGAAAATATACTACTGGGGGGCGTGAACATAGGGATGTAGACATAGGACGTCTTAAAAATCTACAGAT
>MGXJ01000068.1:196-465 GCA_001801345.1 Gammaproteobacteria bacterium RBG_16_37_9
TAGCTAAAAGAGTAAATTTATTAGTGCTAAATATGATCGATTACTCTATTAAATTTAATTTAGATGATGCCAATCGAAGTAATGTTCCGTCTTTAGCCGCGCTTGCTGGAGATAAAGCTAGAGCTGCTGGTCGTATTCATGCTAATTTACCATTAGCTATAAAAGTTGAATCTATTCGCATACTAATGAAAGATCGAAGAATCTTGGAAGTATACGAAACTTTTTTGATGGCTTTAGATCGTTACTATAAAGATCCGCAAAAAGGTCTT
>MGXJ01000068.1:485-750 GCA_001801345.1 Gammaproteobacteria bacterium RBG_16_37_9
CATACTTTGTTAGGCAATGATGATTCTATAGATCTAGGCGTAGCAATATTAAGAGCGCTTGATCCTGCTGATGTAAGAGCATTGCTGGCGCCGCCACATGGATATCCAATCACAAGCAGATTTGGTGTTTTTAGAAACGTTGATCTAGATTTAATAAGATTGCTTATTGGTGCTGGTATCGATATCAATAATAGGGAATGGGCTGCTGGTAGAACCACATATTTCATGCAGGAGTTAATTAACCATACGTCTGGTAGTGAAGAAG
>MGXJ01000068.1:841-993 GCA_001801345.1 Gammaproteobacteria bacterium RBG_16_37_9
TTGTCTAAACTTTTTTTTCAGAAATGGCTTAACTTTAAGAAGCATGCTGGGATCTCAGCCTGAGCGGGAGTTGGCAATATTGCTACTTCGTTTTTTTATGACAGTAGATTATATGGGCCTAGGAAGAGCAGAAAGATTTATAGATGCTATTA
>MGXJ01000068.1:1216-3085 GCA_001801345.1 Gammaproteobacteria bacterium RBG_16_37_9
AATGTTAGATGATATAAAAAACGCAGATCCTGACAGAGTTGAACAAGCAGCTAAAGTATTTATTTATCGCTTGTTAGATAAAATGCAGATTTGTGGAGTAGATGCTAATTATTATCGTCCATTTCATGAAAGAGTACTTGGTGGAATACTTGACTTAGGATCTAGATTAACTGGTCTTGATGATTATGATCCTGATTATGGTCACGATTCTGAAGAAAAAGGAGCTGTACATGTACCAGTAGTGAAAAAACATGCTGAAGAGGAAGAAAAAGAAGGAGAAGAAAAAAGAGGAAGAAAAAGAAAAGGAGAAGAAAAAGAAGAAGATGATCCAGAAGAACCAGGCCCAAGTGGGCATAAACCTAGTTGATATAGGGAGCGACACAAAATAGGTCGTTTAGCTTCAATATGCTGGGGGCAGCTAGAGCGATCTTGCTGATGTCTTGTGGCTCTATGTGCCGCGCTAAAGATTGCAGAACCTGTTGCAATAGCCCTTCTTTTATAATGTACTTGTGGTTGGTGTTGGACACAGAAAGAATATTTACAAAAATTTTTAGGTGATTTTAGGGGTCAAGTTCCGATAATCGATAACAATCTTAAAACCAACCCACCAACCAAAATAGCGAGCGTTATTTTAAACACAGTAATTAGCAATGCTTTTTTCCAACCAAATTCTTTATATAAAGCTGCAACAGTAGCTGCACAAGGAATATAAAGCATGCTTACTAAAGCCAAAATAAGCATCTGAGATTGAGTTAGCGCTTTAGAAAAATCAGTGGTGCCTAAAATTGAGGCGAGCATTATCAAAATTAATTCTTTTCTGAGAATGCCGAAAATAAGTAATATCCCAGTAATCGCAGGTAACCCGAGCCAATTAACTGTAATGGGGGCAAGAAAATCATTTACAGGCGTAAGCAATTTTGCTGAATATGCTCCTTCAATAATTATTCCAGAAACTATAACTATGGGAGCTGCGATAAAAATAAATTCTTTCAATCTAAACCAAGTTTGTAATGCGATAGTTTTGATATGCGGAAATTTGTAGCTTGGCATTTCCATGATAAGTTCAGTAGGCTCTCCAGGTGTTATTATTGATACGATTTTTCCTAAGATAAATATTATTAAAAACACCAAAAGATATAAACCTAACGCCCAGCTGATTCCTAAATATTTCCCTACTAGGCCAGCAACTATTACTGTAACTGCGCTGCAAGGAACAAATACTGTTAATAGTCCAGTAATCAGCCGCTCTCTTTGAGTTTCCATAATTCGACAAGAAAGACAAGCTGGCACATTACAACCAAAGCCTAGAATTAAAGGGATGCAAGCTTTGCCATGGATTCCTAAATTATGCATAAGATGATCCATTAAATAAGCTACTCTTGCTAAATAACCAAAGTCTTCCAAAACATATAAGAAGAAATAAAAAGGTAAAATATATGGCAGAGCAACTTCAATTAGAGCAATAAAACCTGCAATACCGCTCCAGGCTAATGTAGCTAAAATAGAGCTGCCAAAAACACTATAAAAATAGGGTTGTAGTCCGGATAACGATTGTTCTATTGCAGAGGAAATATAATTACCGCCTTTAAAAACAGTAAAGAAAACCAGACCTAGGATAGCGATCATTACTGGATATCCCCAGATTCTATGTCCAGTTAAAATATCCAATGCTTCATGGAAGCTAATTTTTTGAGGTTTGGTGACAGTCATTACTTGCTTTGATATTTGCGAAGCTAAATGACATCTTTCGTCGGCGATTACTATCGAAGAGCTGTGCCCATGAATTTTTTCTAATTCTAAATTCAATTGTTTTGCTTTTTCTAAAACTTCTTGATTATTTTGTTCAAAGAGCTTTTCAATTACAGTATC
>MGXJ01000068.1:3263-5151 GCA_001801345.1 Gammaproteobacteria bacterium RBG_16_37_9
GAGTGGCTATTACTGGGATGACTGGTATTCCTAAAATTAGTTCAAGTCTCTTAAAATCAATAACAATCCCGCTTCTTTTAAGCAAATTAACCATGTTTAAAACCAAAATCGTTGGTTTTTCTAATTCTAAAAGTTGCAGGGTAAGAGTTAAATTTCTTTCAAGGTTAGTAGCATCAATTACGTTGGCTATAAAATCCGGTTTTGCAGAAACAATATATTCTCTAGTGATTAATTCTTCTAATGAATAAGTGGATAAAGAATAAATTCCAGGTAAATCCAGAACATCGATGGTATATCCCTTATAATGCAGGGTCCCCTCTGCTTTTTCGATTGTTTTACCTGGCCAGTTGCCGATATGTTGATGCAGCCCTGTGAGGTGGTTAAAAATTACTGATTTACCCACGTTAGCGTATCCAGCTAACGCTATATTTATTTTTCTCTCATTCATAATTTTTTTACTAAAATTTTCGATGCCACACCTTTACCCAAAATTAAATTTGAGCCTCTTACTTTAATCTCGATCGGGCCGCAAAAAAGCGTTTTTCTAACGATCATCACGGGCGTATTTGGAGTTAATCCCATGTCGGCCAATCTTTTGGCAGCTTTATGTCCGGCTGTAATAGAAATAATAACCGCATGTTGGTTTTTTTTTAAGCTAGTTAAGTTAATTAAATGTTCTTTTGTCATAGGTATTGCTACCAGTATAGGTTGAGTTTTAAGATAATCAACTTTTGATCAATTTCCACATAAGTTTGACACTACCCTATTCATTTTCTATGCTATGGCCCATGACTACAGAATCCCTATCTAATATCCCCAAAAACTTTATTCAAAATATCATCGAAGAAGATTTAAAAGCTGGTAAGAATCAGGGCAGAGTCGCAACCCGTTTTCCGCCAGAACCAAACGGTTATCTCCATATTGGCCATGCAAAATCCATCTGCTTAAATTTTGGTATTGCGCGCGATTATAATGGCACTTGTAACCTTCGTTTTGATGACACCAATCCTGCAACTGAAGAGCAGGAGTATATCGATGCAATAATCGATATAGTAAAGTGGCTCGGATTTGATTGGCAAGATCGAATGTATTACGCCTCTGATTATTTCGAGAAAATTTTTCAATGCGCTTGTGAGTTGATTAAAAAAGATAAGGCATATGTTTGTGATTTAACTTCTGAGCAGATGCGTGAATATAGAGGAACTTTAACTGAAGTCGGGAAAGAAAGCCCCTATCGTAACCGATCAGTTGAAGAAAATTTGGATTTATTTACAAGAATGCGAGCGGGTGAATTTGTTGATGGTGCAAAAGTTTTACGAGCTAAAATTGATATGAGTTCGCCTAATATCAACATGCGTGATCCAGTAATGTATCGAATTCGCCATGAAACCCATCCGCGAACTGATAACAAATGGTGTATTTACCCAATGTATGATTATGCTCATTGTATTTCTGATGCACTTGAAAATATTACTCATTCGATTTGTACTTTAGAGTTTGAAGATCACCGACCGCTTTATGATTGGTTTTTGAATCAATTAGAAAATTTGCCTCATCCACAGCAGATAGAATTTGCCCGTTTGAATTTGAATTATACTGTAATGAGTAAACGCAAGTTACTCGAGTTGGTTGAATCAAAGTTAGTAAATGGCTGGGATGATCCACGCATTCCCACACTTGTTGGTTTAAGACGCCGCGGTTTTACCTCGCAAGCAATTCGTAATTTTTGTGAGCGGATTGGAGTTACTAAACAAGAAAGCACTGTCGAGATGGGTTATCTTGAAGAATGTGTGCGCGAAGATTTGAATGTAATAACTCCGCGAGTGATGGCGGTGATAAGGCCATTACGTATAGTCATTACTAATTTTCCCGAAGATAAAATAGATTA
>MGXJ01000068.1:5170-5349 GCA_001801345.1 Gammaproteobacteria bacterium RBG_16_37_9
CCAAATGATCCTAATATGGGATCGCGTCAAGTAGCTTTTACCCGTGAAATCTACATTGAACAAGATGATTTTATGGAAAATCCACCCAAAGAATTTTTTAGGTTAAGACTGGGGCAAGAAGTGAGATTGCGTTATGGATATGTAATAAAATGTAATGAAATTATAAAAAATACTGTTAC
>MGXJ01000068.1:5450-5702 GCA_001801345.1 Gammaproteobacteria bacterium RBG_16_37_9
TAAAACAAGCAATTAAAGCAGAAGTTAGGCTTTATGATCGTTTATTCAATGCGGCTAATCCTGCCGCTAATAAAGATATCGATTTTAAAACTAATTTAAATCCCAATTCAGTTATAGTGTTATCAGAATGTTTTGTCGAATCTTCTTTATTAAAAGTTAAACCGGAAGAAAAATTTCAATTCGAACGTTTGGGATATTTTTGTGTTGATTATGATTCGATGCCACAAAAATTAATTTTTAACCGGACGGTTA
>MGXJ01000068.1:5773-5986 GCA_001801345.1 Gammaproteobacteria bacterium RBG_16_37_9
GGATGGGGGGAAGCGGCAGCTAATTATTTCATATTGCTACGTATAAAAGCTACACACGTCCCCACCAATATTTCAATTCCTAATTGCTCTAACGGTATTTTCATTAGAGCAAATCGGATATTTAAGAACTAACCTTCTTTCTTAGTGGTGGAGCTTTGGAGCCTTTCGCCAGTTTTAGTTAACCACGATCCAATTCTTGGAATAATTCCAAAA
>MGXJ01000068.1:6076-6218 GCA_001801345.1 Gammaproteobacteria bacterium RBG_16_37_9
TCTATCTTTCTTGAAACATCGTATGCAGCTTTATAAGCGCTACGAAGAGTGTCCATTCCATAGTTTCCACCAGAAACAGTAACAATTTCTTTTTGATTTAATTCAATAATATTTCTCATAAATAATCTCCTTTTTATTTTAT
>MGXJ01000068.1:6413-6555 GCA_001801345.1 Gammaproteobacteria bacterium RBG_16_37_9
GTGCTAGCGCTCTAGTTTCAAATTAGGTAAAATCCTCGCGTCTAATTTTAAAACAGCAAAATGCTGACGGTGTCACAATGAAAATACTATGCGTTATCCCAAGTAGAATTAACTCAACCAGACTTCCGCGTAAACCATTATT